>NZ_JBILKB010000080.1:0-7928 GCF_044376915.1 Flavobacterium sp. | reverse complement strand
GGGCTAGTTAAAGAAATTTATTTTTTACTGAAAATAATGCCTGATGAAGAAAAATATGGATTAACCTCTCAAATAAAAAGAAGTGTAATTTCTATTCCTTCAAACATAGCAGAAGGTTGTGCAAAAAAATCAAATAAAGATTTTTCAAGATTCTTAGAAATTAGTCTAGGTTCTTGTTATGAATTAGAAACCCAATTAATTTTATGTGCAGATGTTGATTTAATTCCAGAAAAAAATATTGAAAATAAAATTATACTTTTACAAACCATCGAAAAGAAAATCACATCTTTCATAAATTATTTAGCCAAACAATAACCCATCACCTATTACCCATCACCTATTACCCATCACCTATTACCAATCACCTATTACCAATCACCTATTACCAATAATAAGTATGAAGCAATACCACGACTTAGTAAAACACGTTTTAGAAAACGGTCATCAAAAAGGCGACCGAACAGGAACAGGAACATTGAGTGTTTTTGGTTACCAAATGCGGTTCGATTTGAGCGAAGGATTTCCTATGGTAACGACCAAAAAATTACATTTAAAATCCATTATTTATGAATTGTTGTGGTTTTTAAAAGGCGACACCAATATCCAATATTTACAAGAAAACGGAGTAAAAATTTGGGACGAATGGGCCGATGAAAATGGCGATTTGGGTCCGGTATACGGCCACCAATGGCGCAACTGGAACAGCGAAGAAATTGACCAAATTACCGAATTAATCGAAACACTAAAAACCAATCCCAACAGCCGAAGAATGTTGGTTTCGGCATGGAATCCAAGTGTTTTACCGGATACTACTGTTTCCTTTGCTGAAAATGTAGCGAATGGAAAAGCCGCTTTACCTCCGTGTCATGCGTTTTTTCAGTTTTATGTAGCCGATGGAAAGTTGAGTTGCCAGTTGTACCAGCGTAGTGCTGACATTTTTTTAGGCGTGCCGTTTAACATTGCCTCTTACGCTTTGTTTACGATGATGATTGCCCAGGTGTGTAATTTACAAGTAGGCGATTTCATACATACTTTTGGCGATGCACATATTTACAACAACCATATCGAACAAGTTAATTTACAATTGTCTCGCGAATGTAGACCGCTACCAACGATGAAGTTAAATCCAAACGTTACAAATATTTTTGATTTCGCGTTTGACGATTTTACGTTAGAAGGCTATGACCCACACCCGCACATTAAAGGTGCTGTGGCGGTGTAATATTAATAGTATAATTAATTGCTAATTGATGAATATAAAACTCCCAGTAAAGTATATGTCAAAATTATTGTATACTTTGTTGTTGTTTTTTGTTTTCAATAACAACTTATACTCACAAATTATCTACACTGATATCTCCGACGTAACACCCAATGCGTCATACACTTTGGATCTAAACAATGATACCATTATTGATTTTATTATTCAATACGGAGGAAGTTCTGACACGATTGGAGTAATTTGTCACCCACAAAACAGTAATGCTTATGCCGGTACTATTATGGCAGGCAACTATTTACCATGGGCATTGGCAGCATCCAGCACCATTTGTCCATCAACAGCAACTTGGTATGACACAAACAACCCGGGCACTTTAGGATGGGGAACAAACCTAGGATATTGGGTGGGTGAAACCGACAAATATTTAGCATTAAAACTAATCGTAGGTACAAACACATACTATGGCTGGGCCCGTATTGATTTAGTAGCAACTTCATCTTCATTTACTCTAAAAGATTACGCCTACCAAAGCACGCCAAACTCATGTATACTAGCGGGACAGACAAACTTAAGAAATCCTGAAAATACAAACAAAAGTAGTGCTTTGATTTACCCAAACCCTATGATTACTTCCACAACTTTAAAATCAATAAACCCACTCTATAATGCTACCTTAACCCTCTATAATTCAAACGGGCAAACCGTAAAGCAAGTAACAAATATTTTAGGGTACGACATAAAAATTTTAAGGGAAAATCTTCAAAGTGGACTTTATTTCATTCATTTGAGTGATGGAAATAACATGCTAGCAGTAGAAAAATTACAAATTTCAGATGGTTACAAATAAACCATAAATTAGTTTAGCCTGTATTGCAAATTATTCCAATCTACCACTTAAAAAAGTGCCTGCTCCATTTCTCATTCAAATTTCATATCTTAGCCCTTCAAATAATAATCTATGCTCACCATAATCGCAGCCGCAGCCGAGAATAATGCTTTAGGAAAAGACAACCAACTCCTGTGGCATTTGCCTGAAGACTTTAAGCGTTTTAAAACGTTAACTTCTGGGCATTACATCATTATGGGGCGCAAAACCTTTGAGAGTTTTCCAAAACCTTTGCCTAATCGCACCCATATTATCATTACTAGACAAAACGATTATCAAGCCCCTGAAGGCTGTATTGTAGTGCCTAGTTTGGAAAAAGCGATGGAATTATGTCCGGCAAACGAAGAAGCTTTTGTGATTGGCGGAGGCGAAATTTACCAACAGGCGCTTGACGTAGTCGATAAAATAGATGTAACTCGTGTGCACACGACTCTTGACGCCGATACTTTTTTTCCAACCATCGATCCGACACTATGGGAAATGGTTTTTGAAGAATTCCACCCAAAAGATGATAAACATGCGTTTGATTTTACTTTTTTAACGTATGTAAAAAGGTAATGGGTGTTTGGTAAAAAACTAATCGCCATTTCAACCAATTGTCACATTTTCAAATTGACACATTGACTAATTAACTAATTGCCTCATTGGCACATTGACCAATTGACACATTGAAATTTTATCCGTACTTTTGCCATTCAAAAATCAAAACATGTCCAAAAACATTACCCCATATCAAAATTCTGATTTAAGTAAAAAAGAACAGGTGGCACAAATGTTTGACGCCATTTCTGAAAATTACGATGGCTTAAACAAAGTGATTTCTTTTGGAACAGACGCTAAGTGGAAGCAAAAAATTCTAAAAATGGTTGCTGCAAAACAACCCTCGACTGTTTTAGATATTGCAACAGGAACAGGAGATTTAGCAATTTTATTTGCGGAAACTTCGGCAACAGAAATTATTGGTTTGGATATTTCGCAGGGCATGTTAGACATCGGAAAGAAAAAAATTGAAGCCCAAAAATTAGATACAAAGATACAAATGGTATTGGGTGATGGGGAAAATATCCCGTATGCCGATGACTATTTTGATGTCATAACTGTAGCGTATGGCGTGCGCAATTTTGAACATCTAGAAAAAGGCTTGTCGGAAATCTTACGCACCTTGAAACCGGGTGGGCAATTCATCATTTTAGAAACGTCTGTACCTACAACGTTCCCTTTCAAACAGGGGTATTATGTATACACTAATTTCATTATGCCTACCATTGGAAAACTATTTTCAAAAGACAAAAAAGCCTATCAATACCTTTCTACTTCGGCACAAAATTTCCCATTCGGCGAAGCATTGAACAATATTTTACGAAAAATTGGGTTTATAGACGTTATACATATGCCACAAACTATGGGTGTGGCTACCCTTTATAAAGCATCAAAAAAATAGTATGAAAAAACTGATTATCGTATTGCTTTTTACTCAAATTGCAGCGGCTCAAGGCGGCATGTTTGGCAAAGATCCGATCATCAATAAGGAGAATTGGAACAAACAACGCGTGCATTGGGGCTACTTTTTGGGATTCAATAGCTTGGATTTTAAATTTGACTATTTAACAGTGGCTGAAGACATTCAAGTGGAAACCACTACCGGTTTCAATGTGGGTTTAGTTGGCAACTTGCGATTGACCGAATATTTCGATTTGCGCTTTGAACCCGGTTTGTACATTACCCAACGCAATCTAACGTATCCAGCGATTAACGATGCAAATGATCGTTTACGCGAAGTAAAATCGACCTATATCTTTTTTCCACTGCTGTTAAAATACTCGGCATTACGCGCTGGAAATGTGCGTCCGTATTTAGTAGGTGGTGTATCAACTGCATTAAACTTAGGGAGCAACGCTAAAATACAAGACGACAATTACAACGAGCGTTTTCGCATGAACGAATGGACCAATTTTTATGAAGTTGGCTTTGGCGTAGATATTTACCTGGAATATTTTGTTTTTTCACCTTCGATACGAGGTGTTTTTGGAATGAACGACGAACTAATTCGTGATAACACGCCAGGAAGTCCGTGGACCGGAAATGTACAAGCCATGAAAACCCGTGGATTTTTTGTAAATTTTACCTTCCACTAAATTCCGAAGCGTTTAAATTCACTTAATACAATAGCGGTAGCTGTAGCAACATTTAAACTTTCTGTTGCTCGCAAATCACCAAATCGTGGAATAGCAATCCGATGTGAAACAAGTTCTTCAATGGGCTTTGAAATCCCATTGGCTTCATTTCCCATCACAATAATACCTTCGCTTGGCAATGACTCTTTATAGATATTTTTTCCATTCATAAAAGTGCCAAAAACAGGCAATTGGGTTTTTGAAAGAAATTGGGATAGATCGCCATACACTATATTTACGCGACTAACAGATCCCATAGTTGCCTGAATTACTTTTGGATTATACACATCTACCGATTCCTCAGAACAATATAAGGTTTTAATACCAAACCAATCGCACAAACGAATAATAGTTCCTAAATTTCCGGGATCGCGCACATCATCAACTGCGACAATCAATCCATTTTCTTCAAAAGCCTTAACTTCAGGAATTTTGAATAGCGCCAAGCAACTATTAGGCGTGGTTAATGCACTTATTTTTTGCAATTCGGCACTCGTAATGGCATACACTTTACTTGAATCAACAGCAAACAATTTGGTATTCGTTGTGTATAATTCGAGCAATTCAAAGTTAGAATCGAGTAATTCCTGAACTCCCTTTACCCCTTCTACAAAGAAAAGCTGTTCCTGTTTTCTGAATTTTTTTTGTTGTAAACTGGTTATTCGTTTAATTTGGTTTTTACTAACCATAAAAATTGTATTTTTGACTAACTTTTAAAGAGTGCTTTGAGAAATAATTTATCAAAAATAACATTATTATTTGTATTCGGAACAATAATTTATTCGTGTTCGTTAGTTAAGCGTGTACCCTCAAGAAAACAATTACTGACAAAAAACGAAATTATTTTTAACAATGAAACGGTTAGAGAAGAGCGTATTACCAATTTAGTCGTTCAGCAACCCAACTCCAATATTGCTGGTTTTCCACTGCGATTGCACTTGTTTAATTTGGCAAAAAAAAATACCGATTCTTTATACCAAGCTTGGCTAGACAAAAAGCCTGAGCGCAGAAAACACCTAAAAAAGTGGCTCTCAGACAAACAAGTGGCACGTTTAGGGCAATCGTTTTTTGTGGGTGGAATCAATAATTTTTTGAAAAAAACAGGAGAAGCCCCGGTTATTGTTGATGCTAAAAAAACCCAACTTTCAAAAGAACGCTTATCCGGATTTTATTACAACAGTGGATATTTAAAAAATGAGGTGAATTATGTTTTAGATACTATAGGTACGAAAAAAAGCAAAATTACCTATCGCGTTACTACAGGAAAACCCTATGTTTTGGATTCGATTTCTAGAGCTATTGAAACCCCCGCGTTGGATAGTTTGTATGCGTTGGAACAAAACAAATCATTGCTTAAAACCAGTACACAATATTCATATATGAATTTTGATGCCGAACGCAAACGCATTACCCAGCAATTTAGAAATAATGGTGTTTATCATTTTCAAGAAAACCATGTGAAGTTTGAGGCCATCACAAATGATGCTATTCAAAAAATGAATGTGGTATTAAAAATTGAAGATCGAAACGTAAAAGTGGGCGATACTTTAATCAAGAAACCGTTTACTATTTATACAATCAGTCAGGTCAATATATTTACCAACACTACATCCAATAAAGAAAAAAACAAAGCCCAAGATAGTGCGGTCTACAACAATTACAACCTCTACAGCTCGGGACGTTTGGATTACAAACCAAAAGCGCTTACCAATGCCATATTCATTGAAAAAGGAAAGCTTTTTAGCGATACCGATCGCGCCTTAACTTCAAAAGCATTGAGCAATTTGAATATGTTCAATTATCCAAATATTGAGTACCAGCAAGATCCGAGCGATTCAACCAACACCTCATTAATAGCAAATATCTATTTAATCAACAAGCCTAAATTTAAATGGACACCCTCTATCGATTTGGCAACCTCAGATATTCAAGAATTTGGAATTAGTGGAACGATGTCCTTAACGTGGCGTAACATATTCAAACGTGCTGAGGTTTTAGAAATTTCGACCCGCGGTAATTTTGGATCTTCGCAAGATTTGGCCAATCCAAACAATGTGTTTTTCAATATCTCAGAATATGGCGCCGATGTAAAACTTAACTTTCCACGAATTTTCTTTCCCATTAATGTAAAGAACATCATTAAAAAAGAGATGTTTCCCAGCACGCAGATCAGTACCGGAATAACCAATCAAAGAAACATTGGATTAGACAAACAAAGTTTATCGGGGGGCATCAGTTACAGTTGGACTACGAACAACGCTAAAAACAACTTCAAATTTGAGTTGATTGGCGTTAATTATGTGCGAAACCTAAATGCAGACAATTATTTCAATGTGTATCTAAATTCGTACAACACATTAAACCAACTGGCTCGAATATATAATACCAACACAGCTTGGGTAGACACAAGTAATAATTTAACCAGTGATGGGGCAGTCAGCTTTATTGATTTTGTAGAAAATGATGGCTATCCTAATTTAAGCCCGGGCGATGAAGATTATAAAATCATTCGGAGTATAGGCGAGCGAAGAACCCGATTGATCGAAGATAACATGATCGTATCGTCAAGTTTTGTATTCAATAAGACTACCAAAAACAACCTCAACGATAGAAATTATTATAATTTTAAAGCAAAGATAGAATCAGCAGGAAATGTATTGTCGTTATTAGGCAAAGGGTTAAATTTAAATGAACAAACAAGTACCACTAATGCTAAAAAATTATTTGGCATTGAATATTCACAATACATCAAAACCGAAGTTGATTTTGTAAAGCATTGGGATTTTGGTAAAAAAAATACACTTGCCATGCGATCTTTTGCAGGTATTGCTATACCTTATGGAAATGCCAAATCTATTCCGTTTTCTAGGAGTTATTTTTCAGGTGGATCAAACGACAACAGAGGTTGGCAAGCCTATAGTTTAGGTCCTGGACGAAGCGGCGGTGTCCTAGATTTTAACGAAGCCAACTTGAAATTAGCCTTCAGTACCGAATACCGATTTAGAATTGGCGGTAATTTATACAGTGCTTTATTTGTCGATGCCGGCAACATCTGGAATGTGTTAGATAATGTGAGCGACAAAGACTACACCTTTAATGGTCTGGCCTCTTTAAAAGACATTGCGATTGGTTCGGGTATTGGATTCCGCTATGATTTTGATTTTTTTGTCTTCCGATTTGATTTGGGGTACAAAACCTATGATCCAGCTCGTGAAACACAAGAACGTTGGTTTCGAGGCATCAACTTTAGCAAAACGGTGCTAAATTTTGGAATTAATTATCCATTCTAATTTTATAAATTCTTATTTTTGCAGTCTTATAATAAAAACATACAACTATGAGTCACAATATTAAGCCAGGTGTTGCTACCGGAGATCAAGTGCAAGAAATTTTTAACTATGCAAAACAAAAAGGGTTTGCATTACCTGCAGTTAATGTTGTGGGATCAAGCACTATTAATGGAGTTTTGGAAACTGCAGCTAAATTAAATGCGCCAGTTATCATTCAATTTTCAAATGGTGGGGCCCAATTTAATGCCGGTAAAGGAATGTCAAATGAGCATCAAAAATCGGCTATTTTAGGAGCGGTTGCAGGTGCAAAACACATCCATACACTAGCCGAAGCTTATGGTGCAACTGTGATTTTA
>NZ_JBILKB010000025.1:0-26233 GCF_044376915.1 Flavobacterium sp. | reverse complement strand
TTACCTTCTGCGGGCTCGTTGATAGGGAATTTAATTCTTCCGTTACCATTAGACATTACTTTAGACATTAATGCCGAATATTCCGTAGTAATTTGTTTGTCATCGAAGGAAAGGAAATTCACAAATCCCATTACATCTTCAAACCATTTTACGGCTTCATTCATTCTGTTCCAACCTGTATTTCCAACCATGTGGTCAATAAATTTTAAACCAACGGGTTCCGGATTGTAATCCGATTTCCATTCACTATATCCCGGTAAGAATATGCCGTTGTAGTTTTTACGCTCTACAAAAATGAAAACTGTTTCTCCGTAAGCACCATAAATACCCGCGCGAACCACTTCTCCATTTTCATCTTTTTCAACTACAGGTTCAAAATAAGATTTTGCGCCCCGTTTGGTTGTTTCTTCGTAAGAATGACGGGCATCTTCTACCCATAGCGCAATCACTTTAACACCATCACCGTGTTTCTTTACGTGTTCTCCAATTTGTGAATTACTATTTAAAGCAGTCGTTAATACCAAGCGGATTTTATCTTGTTTTAACACATAAGACGCCCTGTCTTTAACGCCTGTTTCCAGCCCTGCATAGGCTAATGACTGAAATCCGAAAGCTGTTTTATAAAAATGAGCGGCTTGTTTTGCGTTTCCTACATAAAACTCTACATAATCGGTTCCTAAAAGGGGAAGAAAGTCTTGTGCTCCTTCAAATATTTTTTCTAATCCGTATTCTACAGATGCTATTTCTTTTGCCATATTCTAAATTATATTATGGGGTAATAAATCCTTATTTTGTATTTTTTTATGCATCCAACCAAGACAAATAGTAGGTGTCGTCTGCAATTCCCATGGCCTCTTCTGTGACCATTAAAGGTTTGAAAGTATCCACCATTACTGCTAGTTCTAAGGTTTCTTTTTTTCCAATGCTACGTTCGGCTGCACCCGGGTGGGGACCGTGCGGAATCCCGGCTGGATGTAACGAAATGTTTCCAGGTTTTACATCATTTCTACTCATAAAATCGCCATCCACATAATACAATACCTCATCGGCATCGATGTTGCTGTGGTTGTAGGGAGCTGGAATTGATAACGGATGATAGTCGTATAATCTAGGCACAAATGAGCAGATTACTAAAGCACTGGTTTCAAAAGTTTGATGTACCGGTGGTGGTAAATGAATTCTCCCCGTAATCGGTTCGAAATCATGAATTGAAAAGGCATAAGGATAATTAAATCCGTCGTAACCAATTACATCAAAAGGATGAGAAGCGTAAACCATTTCAAAAATTTCGTCTTTCTTTTTTACCTTAATGATAAAATCGCCGTTTTCATTATACGTTTCTAATTCTTCAGGGCGACGAATATCTCGTTCACAAAAAGGAGAATGCTCGAGTAATTGTCCGAACCAGTTTCTGTATTGTTTGGGAGTATAAATCGGCGCATGTGATTCAACGATAAACAAACGATTGTCTTCGGTATCAAAATCCATTTTATAAATCATCCCACGCGGAACCACAAGGTAATCACCGTAGCTAAAATCTAAGTTTCCTAACATGGTTCTCAGCTTTCCGGTTCCTTTATGAATGAAAATCACCTCATCCGAATCGGTATTTTTATAAAAATAATCGTGAGTTGATTTTCGAGGCGCTGCTAACACAATATGACAATCGGAATTGGTCAATACGATTTTTCGGCTTTCAAGATAATCATCTTGAGGTGCCACATCAAATCCCCTCAATTTATAGGATTGGATGTTGTTTGTCTTAGCGATTTTTGGTGCTACACTGTATTGTTTTCTGATTTCTTTGACTTGAGTAGGTCTTTGTTCGTGATAGGAATTGGTTGACATACCGTCAAACCCTACCGTACCAAACAATTGCTCATAATATAAATCGCCGTTTGCTTTGCGAAATTGCGTGTGTCGTTTGCGTGGAATTTCGCCTAATTTATGATATATTGGCATAGTGTTTTTTGTTTAAAAGTTACGGTTAAAGCGTTTATAGTGCTGACTAAAAACGATACAAATTAATCAAAAAATGAGTGCTCATTCAGGATTTCTCTTGATGAGGAATTTAAGATGTGACAATAAGCCTATCCAAAATGGTTCCATACCTTACAAATTTCGTAAAAATTTAAAAAAAGCCACTATAAAAGTGGCTTGATTTTTTATTTTTCTTCTTTGCCTAATTTAGCATTTCGTTTGCCGTAAAGGAAATACACTACAACACCAATTGCCAACCAGCCCAATGAAAGCATTTGCGCATCTTTGCTCAAATTAATCATCAAATACGTGTTGATTAATATCCCACAAACAGCGATTACTGGAAGTGCTGGTACTTTGAAGGTCCTTTCTAAGTTAGGTTGTTTTACTCTCAGAATCCAAACCGCAACACAAACCATTGTAAAGGCAAATAAGGTACCAAAACTGGTCATGTCGGCCAATTTATTAATAGGGGTAAAAGCAGCTACTACTGCAATCACAGCTCCTAAAATCATTAAGTTTGTTTTGGGCGTTCCAGAAATTGGGTTGATTCTTGAAAACACTTGAGGAATCAATCCGTCTTTTGACATTCCTAAGAAAATTCTTGACTGTCCCATAATCATTACCATTAATACTGAGATTAATCCTACCGTTGCGGCGATGGTTATGATGTAACCTGCCCAAGCTTGTCCTGCGATATCAAAAGCGTACGCTACCGGTGCTTTAATAGCGTCTGGATACTGTCCTAGTGGATCAAAATCTTTATAATTCATCATTCCGGTTAATACTAAAGAAACCAAAATATACAATACCGTACAAATTAATAAAGAAGCAATAATAGCAAAAGGCACATCTTTCTTAGGGTTTTTTGCTTCTCCCGCTTGCGTTGAAACGGCGTCAAAACCAACATAAGCAAAAAAGATAGCTGCTGCCCCAGAAACAATTCCGGTAACACCATATGCTTCATGAGTGGTTTCGCCATCTACAATTTTAGTAGCTTCTGGAATAAAAGGCGTCCAGTTTTCTATGTTTATAAAGAAAGCCCCCGCGATAATTACAAAAATAATTGCTGATACTTTAAGAATAACAATCATGTTATTTGCTTTTGCAGCGCTTTGTGTTCCTTTAATTAAGATGGAAATAACAAAAAGCACAATTAAAAAAGCAGGCAAATTCATGGAAAACCCTTCTCCGGTATAACTTGCCGGATCGGAAGTTAGCCACTCGGGAAGTTTTATGCCAAACATTTTGAGGAGTTTGTTAAAATAACCCGACCACGAGACCGCAACGGTCATGGAGCCCATGGCATATTCTAAAATTAATCCCCAACCGATAATCCAAGCGAATATTTCTCCGATGGTTCCATATGCATAGGCATACGCCGAACCTTCAACAGGTAAAATAGAAGCAAACTCTGAATAACAAAGTGCTGCAAAAACACAGGCAATACCAGCAATAATGAAAGAGATTGCCAAGGCAGGTCCTGCATGATAATAGGCTCCTGTTCCTGTTAATACAAAAATTCCTCCTCCAATAATAGCTCCTACACCAATTGCAGTCAAACTCCATTTTCCGAGAACTTTCTTCAATTCACTTTTTTTCATATCTGCTTCAAAGGCAGAAACTGGTTTAACTCTCCAAATAGACATAACTAATTATTTAAAATTTGAATTCCAAAAATAAACTTTTTTAAAAACAATACGACAGAAAATTGCATTAAATGTATTTTTTTTATTGATTTAATGCATTTAAAACCAAAAGCCGATGGAAAACCAAGTAAAATGATTTCCTGTTTCGGGCGACCAAGAATGTTTGATTTCTATAGGCCCAACAATAGATTCCATTCCATAGCCTAGTGCATAGCCACTGTGCTTTGGACGTTCTAACCATCCTGAAGTTTGTTCAAAGATACGATTGCCTATCGTGGCAAAATTCCCTGTGAAATTAAGGTGGTGTTTTTTATAAAATTCGTAATCCACTGTAAAGGTTTGTTTGATATAACTATCGCCAGCTATACTTAAAAAATCATATCCAAAAAACGGTTTAAAATTATTAGTAGGCACAAATCCATAGCCTCCTAGAACAAAGTCAAAGAACGAGATCGTTCGTCGACCAATAGCAAACCCGATTTCGGTTTGTAATTTAATGGTACACTTTTTCAACGGTTGGAAAACAATACTCCCTTCAGTTTTTGCAATTGAAAACCGTTTGAATTGTTGCGTATAGTCTGAAGAATATAAATATGATTTTAACTCCCCAGCAAATGACCAGCCTTTATTTGGAAAGTATTTTTGGTTGAAGGAATCGTATTTTAAAAACCCAAAAGCCGATAAATAATCACTTCTATCAAAAACCGGTGTTGTATTTTGAAGGGTTTGTGACTGGATCTTTAGATACTTAAATTCGACCCCTGCACCCACTGAAAATTTTTGAGCAAATAAGGTTTGCAAATAGGCTTGGTTGGTTAATTCGGTAAAGTCTATGTTAATGGAATTGATGCCCAGGTCGGTAAACACAACTCCGTTTTCAAAATCGGTTGAAATATTTCGATTGAACGTATTTAATTTAGAATTCACTCCAAAACTCCAATAAAATCCATTATCTAAATAATAATCAAAATTGTACCTGAAGTTATCTCCAAGTATAACATCTAAAGCCACTACATCATTTTTGGTAATGATTTTTTTATGTGTATAGTTAACCAGCACCCCGCTTTTGTATAAATCATCATAATGCAATCCAAATTTTAAAAAAGTGTTGGTCGTATTTTCTTTTAAATGAAGTACCAATCTTTCCCCTTTATCGATTTTTTCAAAGGAATACGAAATGGCACTAAAATTATGAGTGGCATTTAAGTTTGAAATCCCTTTTTCCAATTGAGCGTGCGTAATGGTTGTATTTTTTTTGATTTTTAATTTCCCTAAAATATAGGCTCTGGTGTAATTTTCTAATTTATTTGAGGAAATATCCGCTAGTGTAATAGAATCATTTTTAATGGATTTTATATACCTGTTTTGATCATACCTCAAGGCCATTAACGAACTACAAAATGCATTGGCCCTCTCGTTTCCTTTCTTAATAATTTCTAATCCTTTATCAAAAGAAACAGCCGAATATCCTTTAATGTCTGGGTTGATGTATATGTTGGTAAGCTTTCGCTTTTCATCCATTTTTTCAATCATCGAAAAGTTGTTAATCTGGGAAAGAACAGTAGTAACATCTTTTAATTGTACCCTATTTTTTAACCCTTCTTGCACATCGACTCCGATGATAAAATCCATCCCTCTGTTTTTCAACTCTTCCACAGGATAGTTATTTACGACACCCCCATCAATAAGAATTCGTTCGTTAATTTCTATAGGGCTATAGAGCGTGGGTATTGCGCCACTTGCAATAATTGCCTCGGCTAAAATCCCTTTTTCTAAAACTACTTGTTCTCCAGTTTCCAAATCGGTGGCGACACACAAAAAAGGGATAGGTAACTTGTTGAATTCTCTTTCATGACTGACATGCTTTGTGAGCCTTGAAATTAAATTGTAATTGTACAACCCCTTTGACAATCCTGAAGGAAGCCCTAATTTAAAATTAGTGAAAGGCAAGGTTAAGGCATACATCTCGTCGTTTCGCTTTTCATAAAACGATTTAGATTCTCGAGGCGTATAATCTTGTAACAAAGCATTAACATCAAGCGCAGAAAAAATGGAATCCAATTGGCGGGCACTATAGCCTGCAGCATACAAACCGCCCACCACAGCTCCCATGCTAGTGCCGGCTATATAATCGACTTTTATGTTTAAGGAATCAAGGGTTTTTAATACTCCAATATGCGCCAAACCTTTTGCACCGCCTCCGCTCAATACCAAGCCAACTTTTGGGCGCGAGGCTTCTTGTCCAACACTCAGTTGGAAAAACAACATCAGGCAAATCCTTATAAGGTACTTGTTCATAATCCTTACTTATTCTTGTAAAAGTCGGAAATTTTTTTGGCTTTTGAAAGCCCTACTGCTTCAGCAATGGATTCAACAGAGGCCAATTGTAATCTTTTTACGCTTTTAAATTTTTTCATCAAAGTAATCATCGTCATTTCACCAATTCCTGGAATGGACTCTAGACTGTTAGTTAGTGCCGATTTACTCCTTTGATCGCGATGGTGTGTAATGCCAAATCGATGGGCTTCATTACGCAAATATTGAATCACTTTGAGTGTTTCCGATTTCTTATCCAAATACAACGGAGCCGAATCGCCTGGATAATACAATTCCTCGAGGCGTTTTGCGATGCCAATGATGGCTATTTTTCCACGCAAACCTAATTCGTCAATACTTTTTAAAGCCGACGACAATTGGCCTTTACCTCCATCAATAATTATTAATTGCGGCAACGGCTGATTCTCATCTAACATCCTGCTATAGCGTCGGTATACAACTTCTTCCATAGAAGCAAAATCATTAGGCCCTTCTACGGTTTTAATGTTAAAATGGCGGTAGTCTTTTTTACTCGGTTTTCCGTCTTTAAACACCACGCAAGCCGATACTGGATTTGTGCCTTGAATATTTGAATTATCAAAACATTCAATATGCCTTGGCTCTTTTGATAAACGCAAATCTTTCTGCATTTGTGCCATAATGCGATTGGTATGCCGTTCTGGATCTACAATTTGAATTTGCTTTAACTGTTCCAATCGATAATATTTTGCGTTGCGCTCGGATAAGTCTAAAATTTGCTTTTTATCGCCCAATTGGGGTACGGTAACTTTAATTTTTTCTCCCAAATCGAGCGGAAAAGGCACGATGACCTCTGTTGCATTCAATTGAAAACGCTCGCGCAATTCAACCACCGCAAGTGCCAACAAATCCTCGTTACTTTCATCCAATTTTTTCTTAATATCTAAGGTATGCGAACGAATAATAGCGCCGTGCGAAATTTGTAAAAAGTTAACATAGGCCGTCGTTTCGTCAGATAAAATGGAAAACACGTCAATGTTGGATATTTTTGGGTTGATTATAGTTGATCTCGATTGATAATTTTCTAAGACCGCTATCTTTTCTTTGATTTTTTGAGCGGCTTCAAACTCCATTTTCTTGGCCAAATCGATCATCGTAATCTTAAAATCTTTCAAACTTTCTTTGAAATTTCCCTTTAAGATGTGTCTTATTTTTTCGACTTGTTTTTGGTAATTCTCAAAAGTTTCATGGGATTCACATGGTCCTTTACAATTACCAATATGATATTCCAAACACACTTTATATTTTCCGGCATCAATATTGGCCTTTGACAAATCATAAGTACAGGTGCGCAACGGATACAAAGCCGTAATCATGTCCAAAAGGGTATGCACTGTTTTAAAACTGGTATAAGGGCCATAATACTCGGAACCGTCTTTGATCATTTTTCGGGTCGAAAAAATACGGGGAAACCGTTCGTTTTTGATGCAAATCCAAGGATAGGTCTTATCATCCCGAAGCATTACATTATAGCGCGGTTGTAATTTTTTTATCAAATTGTTTTCAAGCAATAACGCATCCGATTCCGTAGGAACCACAATGTGCTTGATGCTTGCGATTTTTTTCACCAATACCGCCGTTTTGTAATTATCGTGGTTTTTTGTGAAATATGATTGTACTCTCTTTTTTAAGTTTTTTGCTTTACCAACATATAAAATTTTCCCCTCCTTATCATAATACTGATACACCCCGGGATTGTCGGGTAGTGTTTGGATTTGAAGTTCTAAAGGTGCTTGCATGGGTGAAGAAAAAAAGAGTACAGCACAAAGATAGGAGATTTGTTTTTGAATTCTTAAAGTTTTTTAACCGTTAATCCCAAACTTCGGGACACAAAGAAGGCCCTTAAAGGGTCCAATTGTATTGTTTTTTCAACATGAAGATTAAAAATTGGGATATTTGAACGGGTTCTTGCTCTTGTGCTAGAACTTTTTGTATTTTTAGCACTTCAGAATTTATACCATGACTGCCACAAAACCACTTAGGATTCTTAAAGAAACCATTTTAGCCGGAGAAAGCAAAACCATCAACATGGAAATTGCAAAGTTGCACACCATGACCAAACTGAAAATTCCGATCATTGTGGAACGTTCAAAAATAGCTGGTCCAACGGTCTTATTTTCTGCCTGTTTGCATGGAGATGAAATCAATGGGACCGAAATTGTGCGGCAGCTCATCGTTCAAAAAATAAACAAGCCTAAATGCGGTACCATCATTTGTATCCCGATTATTAATATTTTTGGCTTTGTTAACCAAACCCGTGAATTTCCAGACGGACGCGATTTAAACCGGGTTTTTCCGGGGAGCAAAACCGGTTCACTAGCCAGTCGATTTGCTTATTATATTTTAAAAGAAATTATGCCGCATGTAGATTATGCTATTGATTTTCATGCCGGTGGCGCCAGTAGATTTAACGCACCCCAAATTAGAATTGTTCCCGAAAATCCAGAGTTAAAAGAACTATCCGACGTATTCAATGCTCCATTTACCTTGTATTCAAAAAACATTTCGGGAACTTTTCGAAATTCCTGTGATAAATTAAATGTAAAAATGCTGTTGTTTGAAGGAGGGAAATCATTGGACATCAACGAAAAAATCACCCTGGAAGCCTTAGAAGGTACTAAGCGATTTTTAAACCATTTGGGCATGTTAAATTCCAAAAAGAAAGTGAGTGATCCCCAACACGATTCAATTTACATTGAAAAATCAAACTGGATTAGAGCAAAATATTCGGGCATGTTTCACGGTTTAACTACTATTGGTAGTTACGTAAAAAAAGGAGATGTACTGGCCGCCATTTCAGACCCTTATGGAAAAGTAGAGCACAAAGTAAAAGCGTCTCATGCGGGTTATATTATTAATGTAAACGATGCCCCTATTATTTATCAAGGCGATGCAATATTTCACATTTCAACCTTACTTGAAAATGAATAAAAATTACGTACGACAAAAGGCAAAAGCTAAAAGACAACAATTATCTCAAGAAGAAATTGAAGATAAAAGTTTGGCAATAGCAAATCAATTGTTGCGCATGGACATTTGGGACAAATTATATTATCATTTGTTTTTAACGATTGAAGAACAAAAAGAAATCAATACCGAATATATTTTACAGATTTTAGCCGGAAAAGATAAAGAAATTGTGATTTCGAAGTGCGACTTTACCACTTTAGGAATGACGCATTTTTTATTAACGGATAATACCAAAATCAAAAAAAACAGTTACAACGTTCCAGAACCCGTTGATGGTTTAGAAGTACCTGATGCGAAAATTGAAGTGGTTTTTGTGCCGTTATTAGCTTATGACATAAAAGGGAATCGTGTGGGTTATGGCAAAGGCTTTTACGATAACTTTCTAAATAAATGCAACCCCGAAACGATTAAAATTGGGTTGTCGTTCTTCCCTCCAGAAGAAAGTATTGAGGATGTAACCTCGACAGATGTGAAATTGAATTTTTGTGTAACGCCAGATAATATTATAGCGTTTTAATTTTCTGTAGTAACAACTTCTTCCTTTTTCTCCGTATGAGCAAACGCCCTTTTATTGAACACGATTAAAATCCCAACACCTGTTGAAATCGCAAAATCAGCAACATTGAATATGGCATTAAAAAATGTAAAGTGTTTTCCACCCCAAACAGGCAACCAAGAAGGAAGATTTCCTTCCCAAATGGGAAAATAAAACATATCTACTACTTCTCCATGGAACCAAGTTCCGTATGGATTTTCTGTAAAAGCTGTTGCCACTTGGTGGTAACTGTCGTTAAAAATAACCCCATAAAATACCGAATCGATAATATTTCCTAGAGCGCCTGTGAAAATTAAAGCTATGGCTACAATAAGAAAATTTGAAGCCTTCTTTTTTACTGAATCCCATAACCACCATGCAATTCCACCAACAGCAATGATTCTAAAAAGCGTTAAAAATAACTTTCCATATTCTCCAGGAATTTCTGCTCCCCAAGCCATGCCTTCATTTTCTATAAAATGAATTCGAAACCAATCGAATACTTTCACTTCTTCATTGATGAAAAAATGTGTTTTCACATAGAGCTTCGAAATTTGATCGATGAGTAAAATACTAACAATTAGTATGTAGGCTTTTTTTAATGACATTTGCAAAAATTTTTAGCAAAAATAGTGGTTTTTATCAAATAAAAAACGCTCCAAATGGAGCGTTAATAAAATTTTGTAAAAAGATTAACGTTGTAAATTTTTAGCTTCGATGCTCATCGTAGCATGCGGAACGATTTTTAAACGTTCTTTACTAATTAACTTACCGGTAACTTTACACAATCCGTAGGTTTTATTTTCGATACGAATTAAGGCATTTTTTAAATCTCTAATGAATTTTTCTTGACGAATGGCCAATTGTGAATTGGCTTCCTTACTCATCGTTTCGCTGCCTTCTTCAAACGCTTTAAATGTTGGCGATGTATCATCTGTACCGTTATTTAAATCGTTCATGTAGGCACTCTTTATCAATTCCAAATCCCCTTTTGCTTTTTCTAATTTAGCCTGAATTAAGGCTTTGAATTCTGCTAAGTCTGCGTCAGAATATCGCATTTGCTCCTCTATCATACTTTCAATTTTTATATTACACTTTATTTGTTTCTCTTTTAATTATTTTGAAATGAAGATGTTGGTTTTAATGTCATCAAATTCAATTTCGATTCCCATTGCTATTGTATCTTCAAATACTAGAGTGTCGGTTAATGTTTCCGACTTAATGTAAGTCAAGTTTGCCGCTACGGCTGCTTCTAATTGTACATTTTTCTCCAGTTTAACCACAATTTTATCGGTAACTTCAAATCCAGAATCTTTTCTAATGTTCTGAATTCGATTGACCAATTCTCTAGCAATTCCCTCTTTGCGCAATTCATCCGAAATGGTAATGTCTAAAGCCACCGTAATTCCGTTTGCATTGGCCACTAACCATCCTTCAATATCTTGTGAAGAAATTTCCACATCGGCAAGTGTTAAAATTATGCTTTTTCCAGCAATATCTATTTCCAATGCATTATCGCGTTCTAATTTTGCAATTTCAATCGGGCTAAATCCTTGTATCTTGTTGGAAATCAGCCCCATATCTTTTCCGAAACGAGGTCCTAACGTTTTGAAATTAGGCTTAATTTGCTTTACCAATATCCCCGAAGCATCATCTAACAACACCACTTCTTTCACATTTACCTCAGCTTTTATCAGGTCAGAAACTGCCTCGATTTCAGCACGTTGAATGGCGTCAAGTACCGGAATCATAACCTTTTGCAGCGGTTGGCGCACCTTAATCATTTCCTTTTTTCGCAGGGATAACACTAAGGAAGAAACCGTTTGTGCCTTTAACATTTTGCTTTCCAACGATTTATCAACAAAGTTTTCAACTGATTCAGGGAATTTCGCCAAATGTACGCTGTCAAAATTTTCTGAAGATGTTGCTGCCGTTAAATCTTTGTAAAGTTGGTCCATAAAAAATGGCGCAATCGGTGCTCCTAATTTGGCAACAGTCACCAAACATGTGTATAAAGTTTGATATGCTGCAATCTTATCTTGGGCATAATCGCCTTTCCAGAATCTTCTTCTACACAAACGAACATACCAGTTGCTTAGGTTTTCTTGTACAAAATCGGAAATTGCTCTAGCAGCTCTTGTAGGTTCATAATCGGCGTACGCTTCGTCAACTTCTTGAATTAATGTATGCAATTCCGACAAGATCCAACGGTCAATTTCTGGACGTTCAGCCACCGGAATTTCTGCTTCACTGTAGGTAAATCCGTCAATATTTGCATACAAAGCAAAAAACGAATAGGTATTGTAAAGCGTACCGAAGAATTTTCTACGAACTTCAGCGACTCCTTCGATGTCAAATTTTAAATTGTCCCAAGGGTTGGCATTGGCAATCATATACCAACGCGTGGCATCGGGACCGTATTCCTTCAAGGTTTCAAATGGATCTACGGCATTCCCCAAACGTTTCGACATTTTTTGTCCGTTTTTGTCTAACACCAATCCATTAGATACTACGTTTTTATAAGCAATTTTATCAAAAACCAAGGTTCCGATAGCGTGAAGTGTATAAAACCAACCTCTTGTTTGGTCTACCCCTTCCGCAATGAAATCGGCTGGAAACGCTTTGTTTGCGTCAATTAAATCCTTGTTTTCAAAAGGATAATGCCATTGAGCGTATGGCATCGCGCCCGAATCAAACCAAACGTCAATCAAGTCCGATTCACGTTTCATGGGTTTTCCAGATGGTGAAACCAATACTATGGAATCCACAACATTTTTATGCAAATCCACCAAATCGTAATTGGCTTCGCTCATGTCTCCACTTTTAAATCCTTTGTATGGATTTTCAGTTTGGATACCAGCGGCAATCGCTTTTTCAATTTCGTTGTACAATTCTTCCACAGAACCTACCAATAGTTCTTCCGTTCCATCTTCTGTTCTCCAAATAGGCAATGGAATGCCCCAATAACGAGAACGCGATAAATTCCAATCGTTAGCGTTTTTTAACCAATTTCCAAAACGCCCTTCTCCGGTTGCTTTAGGCTTCCAGTTGATGGTTTCGTTAAGGTCAAACATTCTATCTTTGATTTCGGTTACTTTAATGAACCATGAATCTAAAGGATAGTATAAAATTGGTTTGTCTGTTCTCCAACAATGCGGATAACTGTGTACGTATTTTTCAACCTTAAAGGCTTTGTTTTCTTCTTTTAATTGGATGGCTATTTCCACGTCAGCTGAGCGTTCTGGGGCTTCTCCTTCGTTGTAATATTCATTTTTAACATATTTACCAGATAACGCGCCTAACCCCGAAACGAATTTTCCTTGTAAATCAACCAAAGGGACCGGATTTCCGTTTTCGTCCAACACTAACAGGGGCGGCACTTCTGGTGTTGCTGCTGCCGCTACTTTAGCATCGTCTGCGCCAAAAGTAGGTGCGGTATGTACAATTCCAGTTCCGCCTTCAGTAGTAACAAAATCGCCAGAAATAACTCTAAAGGCATTTTCAGGATGTTGATATGGCAAGGCCAATGGCATCAACTGCTCGTATCGAATTCCTACTAAATCTGCTCCTTTTGCTTCGGCTAGAATTTGGTAAGGGATCTTTTTATCTTCCGATGTAAAATGGGCAAAATCTGCTTCCGATTCGGCTACAAAATATTTTCCGCCGAATTGTTTCGCTAGTAAACTTTTAGCCAAAACAACATTGACAGGTTCAAACGTGTATTGATTGAAGGTTTTCACCAACACATAATCGATTTTTGGACCAACAGTTAGTGCTGTGTTTGATGGCAACGTCCAAGGTGTTGTCGTCCAAGCCAAGAAATGAACGATACCAAACCCGTGAAAAAAGCTTGGTAAAGTGTCTTCTTTAGTTTTAAACTGAGCAACAATTGTCGTGTCGGTTACATCGCGGTACGATCCTGGCTGATTCACTTCGTGCGAAGACAAGCCCGTTCCTGCTTTCGGAGAATACGGCTGAATAGTATAGCCTTTGTATAATAAATCTTTGTTGTAAATTTGTTTGAGCAACCACCAAACGGTTTCCATGTATTTGGATTTATACGTCACATACGGATCTTCCATATCTACCCAATACCCCATTTTTTCAGTTAAGTCATTCCACACATCCGTGTAACGCATTACTGTTTTTTTACACGCTTCGTTGTATTCAGTTACCGATATGGTTTTACCGATATCTTCTTTGGTGATGCCTAATTCCTTTTCTGTTCCTAATTCTACTGGCAAACCGTGTGTATCCCAGCCTGCTTTACGCTTAACTTGGTAGCCTTTTTGAGTTTTATAACGACAAAAAATATCTTTAATCGCACGCGCCATTACGTGGTGAATTCCGGGCAATCCATTTGCAGATGGTGGTCCTTCAAAAAACACATACGGCGTGGCGCCTTCACGTGAAGTTACTGATTGTTCAAAGATGTTGTTTTTTTTCCAAAAATCAAGAACTTCGGATGCCACTGTGGGCAAGTCAAGTCCTTTGTATTCAGTAAATTTTGTACTCATTTTGTCGCTTACTTAAATCAATTTGCGAAAGTAATGATTTAAAGGTAAAAGGCAAAAGGTAAAGGGCAAAAGTTGTCGGTTACGAAAAAACTTCTTTGAGCACTTCTAGCGATTTTGGTTTTTTAAAACCCTCTAAATGCAAGGTATAGTAATCCAAAAGGATTTTAAGGAGTACTTGGCGTTCCGATCCTGCAAACACTTTTTGATCTGAATCAAATTTTAATTGCAACAACCGTTTGAACACATGTGTTTCATGATCGCTGAGTGTATAGGCGTTTTGAAAGGGGGTAAAATACCCTTCTTTACTATCGAAATACGGATAATCAATTTCGGAATCGTCGGGATAAAACCCTAAATATTTGGTAACTTCGGTCATTAATATCAAGTGAAAATTAGTAACCTCATCGTGGGTATCCAACCATAACAAAGCAGTTTCTAAAAAAGAAAATAAATTTTGATTTTTCTCTTCTTCCTTAATGGCATGGTGTAAAATTTCGGAAAGAAATATCACTAGGGTACTTTTAACAATATCGGTAGTAATTGTGTAATAACTGTGTGCCAAACGAATCTCTTTAAAGTGCTCTAAAGTGCCTTTATTCTTGTGACTGGCTTCAATTTCTAATACTGTTAAGGGTTGAAAATAGGCAATTTTTTGATTCGCTTTTTTAGCCGAATAGGCGCTGGGCACAAAATAACTTTTTAGTCCATCACTTTCGGTAAAGCATTTTACAATCAAGCTTTTTTCTTGATATTTTAGAGAAGAAAGAACAATGGCTTTGGTTTTTACTTGCATGCGATGGCTTTTTTTTTGTATCTGTCTAAAAATTTCACCTCAATAAAAAACCAGGAAAATAAAGCCATTAGTATCGTTACGAAGCAAATCATCGTGCCCACCAAAAAAGGGTTGTATTGTTCAAATAATCCAAAGTGCTTGAAGACTTGAATGATAGGAAAATGAAAAATATATATGCCGTACGTAAAATCACCATACTTCCCAAAATTGTTTAAAAAGGGTAAATTATACGCCAATAGAATTACCAGCAATCCTAAGCTCAATGGAAACAAATAGGCATTGTACTGGTAAAGCATAATTATAAAAACCAAAATAGCGCCAAACAATAAAGGCTTATTGAATTTTTGTACGGTTTGAAAATTAAAATACAACAACATCCCTACGGAAAAATAAGACAGGTATCCCGGCAATTGTTTCGCAAGAATGGGGAGTTGAAAATAGTTGGAAAGCAATTGAAAATAAGCAATTGAACAGCAATAGAGCACAATGAGTAGTACCGTTTTATTTTTCATTTTATGAAAAAAATAGAACAATAACGGAATCAAAAGATAAAACCCCTCCTCGATTTTTAACGTCCACAAGGCTCCATTTACCGAACAACTAAAATTGTGATCAAAAACGCCGGGCAAACAAGGCTGCATAAAGTTCATGAAAACCATATTCCAACCCATATAGCGAAATGTATTTGGGTTTGTAAAATACTGGCCTGCCGAAAGATTAGAAACAAAAAACAGGATAACCGTTGACAAGAGAATGACAAAAACATAAGCCGGTAGTATGCGTTTGGCTCTTTTAATAAAATACTGTTTGAGTGAGGTGCTTTTTGCATAACTCTTAGCAATTAAAAAACCACTGATGACAAAAAACGCTTTTACCGAAATACTTGCGCTAAAAATTGACAAGAGAAACTGAAGTTCTTCATTCATTGAGAGTTCTGCCAAATGGCAAAAAAAAATGGATACTGCAAAAAATAGCCTCAGAAAATCAAACGCATTTTTTTCTATCATGCTTATCGAATTATCATTACTTTTTTTACGGCGGTTTGTAATCCGTCCTCTGAGGAAATAAAAATCATATATACCCCAGTTGCCACTCTATATTTTCCGAAGGCGGTTGTATCCCACTCAATAGTTCCGCCAGCCGTAGTGGTTTCATGCACTAAATTTCCCTCGATATCGGTAATTTTTACAGTAGCTTTATCGGTCAATCCGCTAATTTTTACAGTCCCTGAAAAACCCGGTCGAACCGGATTTGGATACACGAAAACATCGGCTAAATTATCGCTGGGTTGGGTTGACGTTCCTAAAAAAGAGACCATTCCCTTGTCTGTTGCAAAAAAAACTTCTCCGGAAACCCCATCAACTTCAATATCATTTACCGTATTGCTAGGTAACGGTGAATTTGAGGTGTCGAATCGATAAATGGTCTGTTGCCCATCGGCAGTGACCAAGAAAACGCCACCGTTTTCAATAGCAACCCATTTTCGGTTGGCGCCATCAACTGCAATGTCTACGATCAATTGTTGGTAAAACAACTCTTGGGCTAAATCTCCCTCTTGAATAATAATACTGGATACGTTGAGTTCGTTTTGTTGAAGAAATTGATCTACACTAGACAGAACACGAAGACCTGCTTCGGTTCCAATCCAGAGTTGGTTTCGGTTGTCTAATGCCACACACAACACATTGGTAGACGGCAATCCGCTTTCAGAATTGATGACCAAAGTTTTATTGTTTTGTGTGTCATTGAACGCAATTACTCCATCGTCTCGAGTAGGAAGCCACTTGGTTTGGTTTTTATCGATGGCCATGGGCGCAAACCTTCCATTGGTGATGTAATCTCCAATGTCATAAGATTGCCATTGATTGGAAGTGCGTAGTACTTTTAAAGCTTTATCTGTTCCTCGATTGGTTACCCATAAATTTCCGTTTTTATCAAAGGCAGGGCTGTTATTCAATACCCAAGGTTGAGGGGTAAAGGGCTCCAAACCGCTAGGTCCAGAATTGGATGCATCGTGTAGAAAAATCGTTTCGCCTGTTAGCTCTAGCACACCCGAAAAATAAGAACTGATAAAAATATTATTGGGCTGTATTGGGTTAATGGCTATATCCGATAAACATTTAGCTTCCAGCACATCAGAATATGGGATGGTTTTCCAACCTAAATCTGCATCGTAATTACTTATTCCCAATTCGTCAAGCGGAAATGGGTTGTAATCAAAGGTGTAATCGCCATAAACGGTCCACAATAAATTAGGCGCTTTTTTTACGCGAAAAATATAATTTTGAAGCGGACCATTAGGGGATAAATTTTCAAAAACAGCTGGATTTGTTAAATCGGTGGAAAACAACCCATCTTTTTGTGTACCGATATATATTTTATTTTCCACTACCGTAGCCGCAGTAAATGATACTGAAAAATTTGGAATGGAAGTAATATTAGCGCGTTGCGTAAAAGTTTGATTTAACACAAAAACGTGATTCATTGTTGTGATGATTAACTCAGAGCCGTTGGTCTTTAACTTTAATCCGGGTTGGGCTTGATTGAGAATAACTTGCGGCAAAGGGCCGGTAAATCTATACGTTTTTGCATCGGCATTCATGGCAATTATTTGATTATTGAACGTCACAATCCCAGTCCAAGTTCCGGTTGTAAACGTTTGCCATTGATTGAAATCAAAAAGGTTGGGATTGGAAACTGTTGCTTTTCGAATGCCAAAATCGCGAGTAACCGCATATATTTCGCCGCCTAAAACAGTAGTTTGCTTCACGGCTGTTTCTTCGCCGGCAGTTCCAATAAAATAAGTGCTAATGAACTCTAAAGTAGTAGCGTCTACTACCGAAATACCATAATCGGTGGCCAAGTATATACGACCATTGTATTCATACAAATCATTGATTTTCTTTTTATTCGGCGCTACGGGTACTTCGTTGATGATATCGACTTTAGTTGTCACCGATCCGTCGGGTTGAATTACCAAGAGTAATCCGTTTGCATTTCCTGCAAAAATTTTACGTGTCGTTTCTGAATAATGAAGCGCGGTAATGGCTTCGGGTTTAAAACCCGTAATTGAATTGTGAATTGTCGATTCAGAAGAAGCCGTTGTTTGTGAAAAAACGGTATTTTGAGTGGCGGCTAATACTATTCCAGAACCAGCGGATACATCTACAATTTCATTATACGAAAAATAGCCCTTCCACAATTGATTGTTTGATTGGGCAAACAAAACATGTGAAAGAAAAAAAACAAAAATGTAAACCGATTGCTTCATTCCGATTATTTACTACAAATATACTATAAACGAATTAATTTCAATTTTGATATTTCCCCAAAAAAAAGCGCCTTCAAATGAATGAAAGCGCTGAATTATTTTTATTGCATTAGATTATACAACTCCTTGTGCTAACATGGCATCGGCTACTTTAACAAAACCGGCAATATTGGCTCCTTTTACATAGTTTACATAACCGTCTGGATCGGTTCCATAGGTTTTACATTGGCTGTGAATACCCACCATGATGTCTTTTAAACGCATGTCTACTTCTTCACTGGTCCAATTTAAACGGATAGAATTTTGTGTCATTTCTAGTCCAGATGCGGCTACTCCACCCGCATTTGCGGCTTTTCCAGGTGCAAATAATACTTTGGCATCTAAAAATTGTTTGATAGCATCTAAAGTACACGGCATGTTTGCTGCTTCTGTAACACATATCACACCATTTGCAATCAATTTTTTAGCATCTGCTTCCGTCAATTCATTTTGAGTGGCACATGGAATCGCAATATCTACTTTTGCTTCCCAAGGACTTTTTCCTTTATGGAAAACTGCCTTTGGATATTTCTCCACATACGCTTCGACTCTGTTATCGCCGCTAGCTCGCATGTCCAACATAAATTCAATTTTATCACCAGAAATTCCAGCTGCATCATAAATATAGCCATCAGGACCTGAAATAGTTACTAATTTTCCGCCCAATTCATTGATTTTTAACGCTACTCCCCAAGCTACATTTCCAAAACCTGAAATAGCAACGGTTTTACCTGAAATTTTTTCTCCTCTGGTTTTAAGCATTTGTTCTGTGAAATAAACTACACCATATCCGGTGGCTTCAGGGCGTATTAAAGACCCTCCATAGGCCAATCCTTTTCCGGTTAGTACACCCGTAAATTCATTTCTAATGCGTTTGTATTGGCCAAACATATAACCGATTTCTCGAGCGCCCACACCAATATCTCCAGCAGGTACGTCTAAATCAGGGCCAATATGACGACATAACTCCGTCATGAATGATTGACAAAAACGCATTACTTCTGCATCTGATTTGCCTTGTGGATCAAAATCTGACCCTCCTTTACCACCACCCATAGGTAATGTGGTTAAACTGTTTTTGAAAACTTGTTCGAAAGCCAAAAACTTTAATACCGATAAATTTACTGTATTGTGAAAACGAATCCCTCCTTTGTAAGGCCCAATAGCCGAATTCATTTGGATTCTAAATCCTCTATTTACTTGGATTTCTCCATTATCGTCAACCCATGGCACTCTAAAAATAATTGCTCTTTCGGGCTCTGCAATGCGCAATAATAAATTTTTTCCGTCGTATTTTTTGTTATCAGCAATAAAAGGAATTACGGTTTCCGCAAATTCTCGTACGGCTTGAATAAATTCGGGTTCATTAGGATTTTTGGCTTCAACTTGCGCCATAAAATCATGTATTTTTTTCTTCATCATGGGGCTTTAACTTTCTATTTTTTGTGTCAATGAAAACGTTTGCGTTAGATTGACAAATATACAAGTATTTCTGAATTATTAAAAAAGAACCTGAAAAAGCTATTGGTTCTCCTTACTATTAATAAATCATGGCTTGGTTTATCCTTTGAATGCTTGTTCTAAATCTTGAAGTAAATCTTCAATGTCTTCTACACCCACACTTAAGCGAACTAAATCATCGGAAATCCCAACTTCTTTTCGTTTGTCTTCTGGAATGGATGCATGGGTCATAAGTGCCGGATGATTGGCCAATGATTCTACGCCACCTAATGATTCTGCCAATGTAAACACTTTTAAATTTTCTAAGAATTTAATAGCATCTTCTTTCTTCCCCGATTTGAAAGTGAACGTGACCATACCGCCAAAACCACTCATTTGTTTTTTGGCAATTTCATGAAACGGATGCGATGCTAGTCCAGGGTAATATACGCGTTCCACCAAAGAGTGCTTGTCCAAATAAGCGGCTACTTTTTCGCCGTTCTCACAATGACGTTGCACGCGCAAATGCAAGGTTTTAATGCCTCGTAAAACCAAAAAAGAATCCATTGGCCCTAAGGTGGCACCTGTAGCAAATTGTTTGAAATGCAATTCTTCCCCTAATGCTTTGTCTTTGATGATTAAGGCTCCTGCAATTACATCGGAATGACCCCCCAAATATTTTGTGGCCGAATGCATTACAATATCAGCTCCTAAATCCAACGGTTTTTGCAAATAAGGTGTTGCAAATGTGTTATCCACTGCAAATAAGATGTTGTGCTTTTTAGTAATTTGTGCAATGGCAGCGATATCGGCTAGTTTCATTAATGGATTGGTAGGTGTTTCAACCCATACCAATTTGGTGTTTTCATTGATCAACGCTTGGAATTTATCCAAATCATTCATGTCAACAAAATGAAATTTGATACCGCTATCTTTATACAAACGGGTAAATAATCGATATGTTCCCCCATATAAATCGTCCATTGCAATGATCTCATCACCGGCTTTGAACAGTCGTAATAAACAATCGGTTGCCGCTAAACCCGAAGAAAAAGCCAAGCCTCTTGCACCATTTTCTATGCTTGCAAGCGCATCTTCTAAAGCCGTTCTTGTAGGATTTGATGCCCTGCTGTACTCGTAATCCCCTACTGGTTTTCCGGGACTTGTTTGTACATAAGTTGAGGTTTGAAATACAGGAGGCATAACAGCTCCCGTTATTTTTTCATGATGTTGACCACCGTGTATGGTTTTGGTATTGAATTTCATTTGTCTATTTTTTACAAAGGTAATAAGTTTACAGGAATTTCTTAATTTGTAGCATGATTCCTAAATGTACGCCTTCATGGTAATTGTTAAAGGCTAGAGCTTCTTGTAACGAGCCCAAATAAAATCCGGTTTTTGTTTGATAGGGATGAAAGGCTGAGAAAATCCCCGCTTCAAAATCGGCTTGCGTTTTTTCAACCAATTCAGCCAATAATTTTTTAATTTCATCCACCTCGGCCTGCGATGTGTTTCCATCGGGACGCGAACCGTTTTGGTATTTTTCAAAAAGTTGGTCTGAAATATGCATCGGCAATCCCGATAATCCATAGGCCAATTTTTGTTGGGAAACCATGGCGTGTCCCAAGTTCCAAATCAAGTTATTGCTCATTCCAGGTGGAATCGTGTTCAACTGTTCTAAGGTATAATTGTCGAAAAAATTCAGATATAATTTTCGGCTGGTTTGCCAAATTTTAAAAGTTGCTTCCATGCGTATTATTTTTTTATAAAATTACTGATTTTTAGAATTCAAAAGACTGTATTTTTGTGGCTGCTAATGAAAAAAACATAAAATGAACAAAATATATTATTTGGCATCGTGCGATACGTGCCGAAAAATAATCAAATCGTTACCCCATTCAAATAAATTGGCCTTTATTGATATTCGTCAAAATCCAATTTCGGAAAGCGATTTAAAAGAAATGTACCAACTTTCAGGAAGTTACGAAGCGCTTTTTAGTAAAAAAGCCCAATTGTATAAATCGTTAGGTTTAAAAGATAAAAATCTAACGGAAACCGATTATAAAAAATATCTTTTGGAACATTATACCTTTTTGAGTCGTCCTGTTGTTCTTTTTAATGACGAAATTTTTATCGGAAACTCACAACCCAATGTCCTTAAATTAACGAAAGCTCTTCAAAGTGTCTAAAAGAAATTGGGCGTTATTTGCCGCTACCTTAGTTTCCATTATTTACGGCGTAACTTTTACGATTGCTAAAGACGTTATGCCCAAATATGTCGATGCTTTTGGGTTTATCGTTTTGCGTGTGGGTGGTTCTGTAGTGTTATTTTGGTTGCTTTCATTTTTTGGTCCCAAAGAAAAAATTGCCAAAACTGATTTTCCCAGAATAATTGCAGCCGCTTTGTTTGGCGTGGCCTTGAACATGCTGACCTTTTTTAAAGGATTGAGCTATACTTCCCCGATTATGGGAGCCGTATTGATGGTGACCACGCCCATGATTGTTTTGGTGTTATCCGCTTTCATTATGAAAGAACGTATGGAAAATCGAAAAATAGTTGGGATTGTGTTGGGATTGGCCGGTACTACGACTTTAATTCTCTACGGCAAATCGATGGTGAATGCACCCAATGCTTCCATAGGAAATTTATTGGTGTTTATTAATGCCGTTTCTTATGGGTTTTATTTGATTATTGTAAAAAAATTAATGGATAAATACAACGCGTTTACGTTTGTAAAATGGATTTATACCTTTGGATTCCTAATGGTCCTACCTTTTGGTTGGAGCGAATTTCAAGCGATACATTTTGAGCATTTACCTACTGATATTTTATGGAAAATTGGTTTTGTAGTCGTGTTTTCAACCTTCTTAACCTATTTACTAAATTTAATTTCCATGCGGGAACTAAAACCCACAACCGTGGCTGTTTTCATTTATTTACAACCTCTTTTTGCTACCATTTTCGCCGTAAGCTTAGGAAAAGACGATTTGAGTGTAGTGAAATTGATTTCAGCAGTGTTAATATTTGTTGGTGTTTATTTGGTAACGCAGAAAAAAGGTACTAGTGACAAGTAATTAGTGTTTAGTGTTTTTTGAAAGGACTAATCACTCTTCACTAATTACTAAGAACTTTTCTTATCTTTGATGACATTTTTATAACACTATGATACAATCCATGACGGGTTTTGGGAAAGCAGCTTTGCAATTACCTACCAAAAAAATTACTGTAGAAATCAAATCGCTAAACAGCAAAGGTTTAGACTTAAATACACGCATGCCCTCTGTTTTTCGTGAAATGGAATTGGGTTTGCGCAATCAAATTTCGCAACGATTAGAACGTGGAAAAGTAGATTTTTCACTTTATGTAGAAGTTACTGGCGAAGAAACGACTTCAAAAATCAATGTGCCAATTATAAATGGCTACATCAACCAGATGAAAGCCGTGATTCCAAATGCAGATGAAACGGAATTAATGAAAATGGCGGTTCGTATGCCCGATGCATTAAAAACCGAGCGCGACGAAATTGATGCCAACGAATGGAAAAAAATCCAAACCGTGATTGATGAAGCCTTGGATAACATTGCAAATTTTAGAAAAGACGAAGGTGGTTCATTAGAAAAAGAATTTCAATTGCGTATTTCCAATATCAATAACTTAATGAACGAAGCGGTTTCTTATGATGCCGAAAGGGTGGAAACAGTAAAAACTCGTTTGCGCACTGCTCTAGACGAACTTAAAGTGAATGTTGATGAAAATCGTTTTGAACAAGAATTGATTTTTTATTTAGAAAAATACGATATTACCGAAGAAAAAGTGCGTTTGGGCAACCATTTAAACTATTTCTTAGAAACCTTGAATGGATCCGAAGCAAATGGAAGAAAATTAGGATTCATTACCCAAGAAATGGGAAGAGAAATCAATACCATGGGTTCTAAATCCAACCATACCGAAATGCAAAAATTGGTGGTAATGATGAAAGATGAATTGGAAAAGATTAAAGAGCAAGTGTTAAACGTTTTATAGTTTATGCCACAGATTACAAAATTTTCACGGATTAATATCCTTATAATCCTTTAATACATGGCAAAAATAATAACACAATGACAAAAACTCTATTTTATTCTATACTTTTACTTGTAACGCTTTCTTCTTGTGGAACAGTCGTAAAAACATTAGCTGGGTTTAAAAATCCGAAAGTAGAGGGAAAAAAGGAGCTTTCATCATACTTTGCTTCAGTTTTGCCAAACGAGCCAACCTATTTTATGAACGTAAAAGAAAAAGGAAACCAAGAAGAAATTCTAAATAATATTCTACTAGGCATGAATGTAGATCTTTTACTTTTTAAGTCAACTGGTGAAAAATATTGTTATCTAGGTACAGAAGAATGTGGCGGTATTCAAATGCAAAATGCCTTCAAAAATTTCGATCAAAATTATGCTCCTTGTAAAGACGGCAATGGTCTTTCTATGAATACTTACTTAAGCGTGTTATGTGATTTAAGCGGAAAAAGTATCGAAAAAGAAGATTTGCCAATAGCTGATTATTATATCTTTCAAAATTGGAATAAATATTCTGGGTCAAAGAAGAAACTTCAAGAGGATGTAAATTGGCTGTTAAATTTAAAGAAAAATTCTGATTTAAATGTTGCTATAATTTTTGTAAATGGCGACATGTTAGAAGAATGGGGATTAGAAAAAAATGGCGAATTACCTTTAAAATTTAAAAAAGAAAACGGAGCGTTTACAGTGACTTTCGGAAAACTCCCAATAAAAAAATAAATCTTTTAAATTTTTTCAATACTTTAGTTTTTTAGATTAAAATAACAACACAATGAACAACGGAAAATTATTAGTATTCTCAGCGCCATCAGGTTCAGGAAAAACCACTATAGTACGCCATTTATTAGCCCAACCCGAATTAAATTTAGAATTCTCCATTTCGTGTACTACACGCGAACCTCGTGGTGAAGAAGTACATGGAAAAGATTATTATTTTATTTCTTGGGATGCATTCAAAAAGCACATTAAAGCCGAAGATTTCGTAGAATGGGAAGAAGTATATACCGACAATTTTTATGGTACTTTAAAAGCCGAAGTAGAACGCATTTGGGCCCTTGGAAAACATGTGATTTTTGACATCGATGTGGCTGGAGGTTTGCGCATAAAGCATAAATTTCCGAATGAGACCTTAGCTGTTTTTGTAAAACCCCCTAGTGTTGACGAACTCAAACGTCGCTTAAAACAACGGTCTACAGAAAGCGAAGACAAAATCAACATGCGCATTGCCAAAGCCTCTGTCGAATTAGCAACAGCTCCCCAATTTGATACGATTATTAAAAATTATGATTTAGAGGTCGCAAAAGAAGATGCGTATCAATTGGTAAAAGATTTTATAAATAAAGAGTAATTACTAAAATAATGAAAATCGGATTGTATTTCGGAACGTTTAATCCAATTCATATTGGACATTTAATTATTGCCAATCACATGGCAGAGAACACCGATTTGAATCAAATTTGGATGGTGGTTACGCCGCATAATCCGCACAAACAAAAAAGTTCGTTATTAGAGGATTACCATCGATTGCACATGGTGCATTTGGCCACCGAAGATTTCCCAAAAATTCGCCCTTCGGATATTGAATTCAAATTACCACAACCGAATTACACGGTAAAAACCTTAGCACATTTACAAGAAAAATTTCCGAAACATGAGTTTTCCTTACTCATGGGCGAAGACAATTTGAACTCGCTTCACAAGTGGAAAAACCACGAAGTTATCTTGCAAAATCATGCTATTTATGTCTATCCACGAGTGAATTCAGGTGAGATAGATGCGCAATTTGTGAACCATCCTAAAATTCACCGGGTGGGTGCGCCTATAATTGAATTGTCCTCAACATTCATTCGCGAAAGCATTAAAAACGGTAAAAATGTAGTTCCAATGTTGCCTAATAAAGTATGGGAGTATGTGGAACATAATAATTTTTACAAGAAATAAGTTCCGTTTCACATTTCAAATTGCAAAAATCCAATTCTTAAAACCGATACTGCAAATAGAATTCGTTTGAACCGTTTGCTCTACCTAACAACTCACTACGTAAACTGTACTCATAAGCATATCCTAATGCAAATTTCTTGCTTACGTTAATCTTAGCTAAACCAGCAAACGAAAGATCCGTTCTGTAAGTAACCCCTAAATCAAATTTATCATCAAATTTCGCCGTAGTGGTAAAATCTGTTGAAAAAGGAGCTCCGTTTACATAACGTACCATAATCGAAGGCACTAAGTCTATAGAAGGGGTCACTTCAAAAGTTCTCCCTGCTGAGAAATAATAATGTGCTTGATCGGTAGCCGCTGTAGCAAAACCTTCTTCGTTTTTAGCTCTTTTGGTATCCAACATTTTAGGTGTAGAAAAAGATACATAATAATCTTTGTGTTTCAAATAAAAACCAATACCAATGTTTGGATTAAAACGTGAAATAGATTGTAAACTTGGATCTTGTTGAGTAGTATACGTTTGTAAACCACTTGTGTTTACCTCGTAGTTATTACCACCAGCTTTAATACCCATAAACAAATCTAAGGCATCGTTTAATTGTACTTTGTACGAGAAATCGATAGCAACAAACGTTTGCTTTTCAATAAAAACCTCGTCTTTAACTACTGCAAGACCTAAAGCTA
>NZ_JBILKB010000147.1:0-2539 GCF_044376915.1 Flavobacterium sp. | reverse complement strand
ACCCAGATTAAAATGATTTGGATTGAAGTATCTTACAATTTGATACTGGTTTAATTCGTTTAACTGAATGTTCTCTTCAACTACTAAGAAATTTCTTTTTATAGCTTTCATTTTTAATTTTCGCTTATCATTCTAATTACCGTTGGTGCATTGTGTTGCAAGGCCACATTGAAAAAGTTAAAATAACTGCCTTCGGCTAATTTTTCAATGATATCAATTTGTTTTACATTTTTTGGAAGTGCTGGAAAAATCAAATTGTAGTGGTGTACTTGTCCTGCGCTATTGAAATGTAACTTTGTAGGAGCAATTGAAATGTTTCTAGCTTCAAGCAACGGATATCGTGTATCTGAATTAGCAGTTTGAATGTAGCTATTTGCGTCTATTTGAATCCATCCACCGTTGATGTATTTTTTGGGTGCGATGTACACAAAATCAATCTGAGTGTATTCTTCGTGCATGATGATTTTGTCTATGCCCAAATACTTACAAGGTGTGCTTTCGGAAAGCGGACTTTTAAAGGTTCTTGCTCTTTTAATTACTTTGGTTTTTTGAAGTGTTTCTTCATTCATTTTTGTTTTCATACAAGTTTTAATTTAAGATTATGGGACAAAGCTAAATAGTCACTCCGTATCATTTATACGGAGTGAAAAATATTTTATATATTTACAAAAAAAAGTATGGGAATATCTAAATCTGCCTTCAGAAGATACCGCATCATCGATAAAATGCTTAAAAATAAATTTAGGCCTTATCCCAATCTTGAGGACATACAAAACGCTTGTGCCGAGCATCTTGAGTTTTGTCCGTCTTTAGATACCTTAGAAAAGGATATCCGGAACATGAAGCAATCTGATGTATTAGATGCTCCCATAGTATATTGTAGAAAAAACAAAGGCTATTATTATTCCAATCCCAATTTTTCCATCAATACCATTCCGCTCACAGATGACGATATTTTAACGATTAAAGAATCACTTGACTTAATCAAAAATTTAGGTGGGAGTAACCGAGTTAATGAACGCTTCAGTTATGCCATTCAAAAGATATTATCGGCGTTTAAAGAAGAGTTCCCAGAAGGCAATATCGAACGTAAAATCATTCAAACGGATTATGTAGAAGGCGCAAAGGGTTTTGAAAATTTTAATAAGCTATTGGAAGCTTGTAAAAATCAGCAGCCGCTTTCATTTGTGCATTATTCCTATTCGAAGCGTAAATTCAGTTCGGTAATCGCACATCCTATCCGACTCAAAGAATTTGACAACAAATGGTATTTGATTGCCTATTCAGAGCGTCACGAAGCACTGCGAACATTTGGTTTAGACCGAATTTATGAGCCCAACCTACTCAAGCGAAAATACATTAGAGTACCCAATCAAGAAGTGGAGCACTATTGTACCGATATCTATGGTGTTTATCCCATAGAAAACCAATTGAAGCAAGAAATTACTTTTCTAACATCCATAGATGTTACCAATTATTTTGAAGCCTATCCAATACATTCTAGTCAAAAAGCGGAAAAAAACAACTCGGGTTCTAGTTTCTTTACCATTAACGTGGTACCCAGTATGGAGTTGATTCGATTGTTTCGATCCTATGGGAGACATTTAGAAGTTATTCATCCGGACTGGCTTCGCAAACAAACAAAATCATTAAAATGAGAGGAATGTTACAAAAAATAGCCAACAGAATATTTCATTTGGAAGTAGAAGGGCATGGAAAAGACAATCCAATTTTATTACGATTGACACAAACACAAGAATTTACCAAAGTAGATTTTGGCTATACCACCACCAATAAATACATTAGAGGCGGTTGGATTAAAATGGCGCCCGACACCTACATTGAGGACACGTTAACCCAAAAAAGATACAAGCTGCTCAATGCTACCGGAATTACAATTTCACCCAACAAACACAATTTTCAGTCTCACAAAGATTGGCAATACTATTCGCTATATTTTGAACCGATGACGCAAGTAGATCGAAGGATTAACCTTATCGAAGTTGAAAAAGGAACGCGTAACGATTTTAATTATTACGGAATTGATTTGAAAATGGATGAGGGGATAGAAATAATGCAATAAATTGCATTTTAAATTATCGTTTTCATTTGAGCGATTAATCAATGAAATGAAACAACCGAAATAGTAAGTAAAAACTTCGACAATGTTCTATTTACCATCAATTTCTATCAAACCACACTTTTTTTTAGTGCTATGTATATACATATCAATTGCATTTTTAAAGCATTTTCATGCGTATTGAATAGGCTTTGAAATGGCTTTGAAAATGCTATAATAGGGACTTTTTTTACTCAATTTTACCATTCTTCATTGCTGGAATTGCATCGGAAATGTATCTTTTATAATATAATTTATTATATTAAATAAGTTATATTTTTTCTAATAATAAATACTTGCTTATGGCTCAAGAGAAGGAGGGAAGTGTCTAATTTTATAGCTGTAGGTTTGTAGTAGTTTGTTGGTAATGGTGCATAAAAAAGCCCGAACGTTATCGCTCGGGCTTAATCTTACTTTTGA
>NZ_JBILKB010000079.1:0-8080 GCF_044376915.1 Flavobacterium sp. | reverse complement strand
GTCGGGGCTCACCTCTTCCCATTCCGAACAGAGAAGTTAAGCCCGATTGCGCAGATGGTACTGCAGTTATGTGGGAGAGTATGTCGCCGCCTTTTTTTTTGAAAACCCCGTTTTTAACGAAACGGGGTTTTTTGTTTTCAAGCGGTTCGGCGCAGTCACTGCGTTCGTGTCGCCGCCTTTTTTTAGTAACCCCAGCTTAAAAAGCTGGGGTTATTTTTTTTATAGGTACGCCGTGTTCCCCGCCAAGGAGGGTCGGTTCGCCGTCTTTTTTTGAAAAGCCTGTTTCGTTAGAAACAGGCTTTTTTGTTTTATGGTAGTGGTAAAAAAGTTTAAACGAACAAAGAAGTTAATCCCGAAGCTTCGGGACGATTGAGCAGAGTACTGTCCGCCTAGGCGTGATGGGAGAGTATGTGCTTCGCTTATTAGCAAGCTCGAGTCGCCGCCTTTAGCTTCGCTCAGTCGCGCATAGCCCTCGAGTCTTTTGAAACCCCTGTTTCTAACGAAACGGGGTTTTTTGTTTTGTATAAATAGTAAATAACGGTGTTTATTATTTAAGCATCACCACGCGAAAGGATTCCCTTGTCAGCGTGGTTTTTTTTCTATTTTAATATTAGATAAATTATAATTGCTGGCCCAACAATCAAAAAATGATAAATAAATTTTGTTCGAATATAATACTCAACTTGGATTATAAATATTTTCCAACCTGACATTTTGAAATAATCGTTTTTAGAAATTTTAAAGAATTCAAAGTCGATTGATTCGTGATTTTCATATTTTTTAAGAACGTTTCCATATTCTATCGACAATTCTTGTGCAAGTATATTTATTTTCTCATTGCTTTTCAGATTAGTTTTTAAATATCGAAGTTTATTGTAGAGATCACTAATTTCCAATGCGCAATTATGAAACTTGTCAGCTTTCAAAGCGTAATCATTCGCACTTTCAAGTTGACTAAACACTAAAATTAAAATTGATAATCCTGTAGAAATAAATCCTAATTGTTCATTTGAAACTATATGAGAATTATTTAATTTGAAAATACTTAATAATCCAATGATTATCATATAGCCAGAAAGAAATCCAATTGAATATGACGACAACTTATTTATTTTCTTTAATCTAGAGCTTGCAGTAAACCGTGCACCTTTTGTAGTCCAAAATTTAAAATTAAGTTCAACACTAAAATCTTTATCTAAATACAATTGGCCAGATGTTGTTTGCATCTCTTTGTTTGATTCATTTTCTGTCATAAGATTAATTTGATATAGTTTTTTGGAAATAACTACTAATGTTTTGTAGCTTATCGAATTGACTGATTTAGAAGTTCTTTCTTTCAATTTAGCCCAAAACCCGTCATTTTTGCAAACCGCTGTTAGCGGTTCGTTTTTTTTATATAGGTTGTTGTATCTAAAATACCCGCTTTTGTAAATGCGTCCTTTCTTTCTCTACAAGCTGAACATTCACCACAATGATTTTCTTGGTTACGCATACATGAACGAGTTATTTTAAATGGTATTTCTAGAGTTTGACCAAGTTTAACTACTTCTGATTTTGAAATTTCTAAAAATGGAGTTTCAAAAGTAAAGTTTCCTTTTTCGAATTTATTAATCAATTCAGAATAGCTTTTTACATAATCTTTTATCGTAGGAGCACTTTCGTAATCAACAGAATTTATTCCATTTATTACTTTGTCAAACCCTTTTAATATTGCGAATGTTGAAGCAAGTCCAAATAATGCATGAGGACAATTCTGGCTTTTTTCACCTGTCAATGATGTAAATCCAATTCCAATATTTATACCTTGTGAAAGTCCAAGAAAGTTTTCGGAAATTCCTTCCATATTCACTACTTCCAAATCAATGTCGTAGTGCATTGATACTCTTCGGGCAGCAGCCAATTCTCTTTTTGAATTTTCTTGTCCAAAGTTGAAGAAAATAGCTTTTACCGTATATCCTTCTTTAATTGCTTTTGCTAATGCTGTTGTGGAGTCAAGTCCGCCTGATAGCATGATTAATGTCTTGTTCTTTTTTGTCATGATTGTTTATTTTAATTGTTTATGTTTTTTTAAATGACCGCTTACTTATATATATGCACTACATAGTACCGTAAATCATCTAATTTTGAATAGATAAGCGTTGACATTATACTTTCTCAAACCTACTAAATATTTTTCAAATAGTAAAGCATAAGTAATTATTTTTAATTTATGAGTATTAGTTTTTTATGTTTTTAAATCGTTGCTCAAAAAATAGCACAAAAAAATCCGGCTCAAAAGAACCGGATTTGATGTATAATTGAGGTGTTTATTATTTCACTAAACCTCTTGAAATGACAATGCGTTGAATTTCAGAAGTTCCTTCATATATCTGTGTAATTTTAGAATCGCGCATCATTCGCTCAACGTGATATTCGCTCACATAACCGTTTCCGCCGTGAATTTGTACCGCTTCATTTGCCACTTCCAATGCAATTTCAGAAGCATACAATTTTGCCATCGCACCCGAATGTGCAATATCTTCACCGTTGTCTTTTTCGGTAGCGGCTTTGTGAATTAACAAACGCGCACAGGTAATTTTTACATGCATGTCGGCCAATTTAAACGCAATGGCTTGGTGGTTGAAAATAGGTTTTCCAAACGCCACACGCTCTTGCGAATATTTTAATGCCAATTCATAAGCGCCTTGTGCAATTCCTAATGCTTGAGAAGCAATTCCAATTCTTCCGCCGTTTAAGGTGGACATGGCAAAAGCAAAACCAAATCCGTCAGCGCCAATTCTGTTTTCTTTCGGTACTTTTACATCATTGAATAATAAGGTATGCGTATCCGATCCGCGAATTCCCATTTTCTTTTCTTTCGGGCCCACTTCAAAACCTGGCATTCCTTTTTCAACAATTAATACATTGATACCTTTGTGCCCTTTGGCAGCATCGGTTTGTGCTATAACTAAATAAGTAGAAGCGGTTCCTCCGTTAGTAATCCAGTTTTTGGTTCCGTTCACTAAATAGTGGTCGCCCATATCAATAGCTGTAGTTCTTTGCGAAGTAGCATCAGATCCTGCTTCGGGTTCCGACAAACAAAAAGCACCAATGACTTCTCCTTTAGCTAACGGGGTTAAATATTTTATTTTTTGTTCTTCTGAACCATATTTTTCTAATCCGGCACACACTAACGAGTTGTTTACCGACATGATTACGGCAGCAGAAGCGTCTACTTTTGCAATTTCTTCCATGGCCAACACATACGACAAACTGTCTAATCCAGCACCGCCATATTGTGGGTCTACCATCATTCCCATAAACCCAAGTTCGCCCATCATTTTAACTTGCTCGGTAGGAAATTTTGAATGTTCGTCTCTTTCAATAACTCCAGGTAATAATTCGGTTTGAGCAAAATCTCTTGCCGCTTGCTGAATCATTAAATGCTCTTCGGTTAATTTAAAATCCATATAATTTAGATGTATTGTTTGATAATTTACTATTTTGAGTCCCCAAATGTAACTAATAATTAGGAAAATTTCAATAACAATTTGTAATTTTAACCCATGTTTAAAGAAAACTACAACGTTATCGGTGTCATGTCGGGTACATCCTTGGATGGTGTTGATTTGGCTTATACTGCATTCAACAAGAAAGACCAATGGACGTATCAAATTTTGCACTCAGAGACCGTTGCGTACTCCCCAGAATGGGTGGAGCAATTGAAAAATGCGTTTCATTTTAGTACATCAGAATTAGAAGCGTTGAATGTTTCTTATACCAAATTGTTGGCTTCTATCATTGCCGATTTTATTTCGAAACATCAGTTGGTTGCCATTGATGCCGTTTGTTCGCATGGTCACACCATTTTGCACCAACCACACAACGGCTTTACGCTTCAAATTGGAAATTTACCGTTATTGCGCAATTTACTGGCGCATACTATAGTTTGCGATTTTAGAGTGCAAGATGTCGCGCTAGGGGGTCAAGGTGCACCATTAGTACCTATTGGAGATGAATTGCTTTTTTCGGAATATGACTATTGTTTGAATTTAGGCGGATTTTCGAACATCTCTTTTCATGAAAACGGAACCCGAATGGCGTTTGATATTTCGCCGGTCAATACGGTTTTGAATTATTATGCGAATGCCATGGGCTTGCCCTATGATGATGGGGGAGCTATTGCCAAAACGGGCACAATTCACGCCGAATTATTAGCCCAATTGAATGGGTTAACGTATTATAAAACGGCCTATCCCAAATCATTAGGAATGGAGTTTGTTCAAGAGATTATTTTTCCACAATTGCATTCGTTTCCTATTTCAGTTCCCGATGTATTGGCTACTTTTGTAGAACATATTGCCGTGCAAGTGGCTGCTGTTTGCCAACCCAACACCAAATTATTGGTAACGGGTGGTGGCGCTTATAATACCTTTTTGATGGACCGATTACAGCAGCATTTGCCGTCGGTTCAAATTACGATTCCAGAGGATAAAACCATACAATTTAAAGAGGCCTTAATTTTTGCTTTGTTAGGCGTGTTGCGATTGCGCAACGAGATCAATGTGTTGGCCTCCGTTACGGGTGCTCAACGCGATCATTCTTCGGGCCAAATTTATTCCTAAAATTTACCACCAAAAAATAGTGTTTAATTCCAAGAGCTTATACAGAATATGTATATTTGCAAAACCATAAAACGAATGTTACCATGAAAGATTTATTGCAAAAATTTGAAAATAAAGAACCAGAAATTGTATTCCATTGGAAAGACCCTGAAACAGAAGCTGAGGGATGGACTGTAATTAATTCCTTACGTGGTGGTGCTGCCGGTGGAGGAACTCGAATGCGAAAAGGTTTGGATATGAATGAAGTACTTTCGTTAGCCAAAACAATGGAAGTAAAATTTTCGGTTTCAGGACCGGCCATTGGTGGTGCAAAATCGGGTATTAACTTTGACCCAAACGATCCTAGAAAAAAAGGAGTTTTGGAGCGTTGGTATAAAGCGGTTTCGCCGTTATTAAAAAATTATTACGGAACGGGAGGTGATTTGAATGTAGATGAAATCCATGAAGTAATTCCAATGACCGAAGATTGTGGTGTTTGGCATCCGCAAGAAGGCGTTTTTAATGGTCATTTTAGACCTACTGAAGCTGATAAAATCAATAGAATAGGACAATTGCGTCAGGGCGTAATCAAGGTGCTTGAAAATCCTAACTTTTCTCCAGATGTTACTAGAAAATATACAGTAGCCGATATGATTACAGGATATGGTGTTGCCGAAGCGGCGCGTCATTATTATGATATCTATGGCGGAACCATCGTGGGTAAAAAAGCCATTGTACAAGGATTTGGAAATGTCGGTTCGGCAGCTGCTTTTTATTTGGCACAAATGGGTGCAAAAGTAGTAGGAATCATCGATCGAGATGGTGGAATCATGAACGAGAATGGATATACTTTTGAAGAAATTAAAGCCTTGTTTTTAAACAAAGATGGAAATAAATTAGTTGCAAAAAACATGATACCGTTTGCTGAAATCAATGCTAAAATTTGGTCAATGGGAGCGCAAGTTTTTGCGCCTTGTGCGGCTTCAAGATTGGTTACAAAAGAGCAAGTAGATCAAATGATAGCTTCTGGTTTGGAAGTAATTTCAAGTGGTGCCAACGTGCCTTTTGCCGATAAGGAAATTTTCTTTGGACCCATTATGGAAGCTACCGATCAAAAAGTAAGTTTAATTCCAGACTTTATTGCAAATTGCGGTATGGCTAGAGTTTTTGCTTATTTCATGGAGAAAAAAGTACAAATGACCGATGAGGCAATATTTTCGGATACGTCTAATAGAATTAAGACAGCGATTCAAAAAGCACATGCCATCAGTTCCGATAAAAAGGACATCAGTGCCACTGCTTTTGAAATTGCCTTGAAACAATTAGTATAAATTCATGCCACTAACCAAACTTTTTAAATCCTTTTTTGAGAGTGAAAAAGCGGGAGGTTTAATTTTATTACTCTGTACCGCGTTTTCATTGGTAATTTCCAATACTTCTTTTTCAGAAAGTTATCTAGAAATATGGCATTTTCCTGTTGCAAACCATAGTTTTGAGCATTGGATTAACGATGGGCTGATGGCCATTTTCTTCTTAATGATTGGATTGGAATTAGAGCGAGAAGTCTATATTGGGGAATTGTCTAAAATTAAAGATGCTATTTTACCTATTTCAGGAGCCTTAGGTGGGATGTTGTTTCCGGCCTTGATTTTTTTTCTATTTAATGCTGGTACCAAAACGCAATCGGGTATTGGTATTCCAATGGCTACCGATATTGCATTTGCACTAGGGATTTTATCATTAGTAGGCAATAAAGTGCCTAATTCATTGAAGGTTTTTTTAACGGCATTAGCAGTAATTGACGATTTGGGCGCCATAATTGTCATCGCTTTATTTTATACCAAAACATTATATTTTGCCAATTTGCTTATTTCCTTGGCGATTTTTGCCGGACTTTTGGTTTTGAACCGTATGAAAGTGTACCAACTTTGGATTTATTTAGTGGCAGGCGTGTTTATGTGGTATTTTATGTTGAATTCGGGCGTTCACGCGACCATTACAGGGGTGTTGTTGGCCTTTGCTATTCCTTTTCAAGATGGCACAGAAAAGACAATATCCTACAAATTGCAGCATTTTTTACACAAGCCAGTTGTATATGTGATTTTACCTTTGTTTGCCTTGTGTAACACGGCCATAATTATTGGTCCCGATTGGTTGCATAATTTTTCAGAAAACTATTCCTTAGGAATTATTTTTGGTCTAATTATTGGTAAACCTTTGGGGATAATTATTTTTTCATACGTAGTGATAAAATTTGGCTTAGCAAAAATACCTAGAGGTTTGAACTTAAAAAAAATATTAGGTGCCGGTTTTTTAGGGGGTATTGGTTTTACCATGTCAATTTTTATAAGTCTATTGGCTTTTGAGGATGCGGAAATTATTAATAACGCAAAGTTTATGATTTTGGTGGCCTCACTATTGTCTGGGATTATTGGTTTTTTATGGTTAAAAAAAGCATGTAAATAATTCGTGCAATTTTTATTTTATATTTACGTTTTAAATTAAAATCTTTTATTATGAATATTTTTCTTCAAATAGATACCGTTGCCACAGCTGCCAATCAAGCGGTAGAATCGATAGCAACTAAAAAAGAGTTGACGTTAATGGAAATTATTTTCAGCGGGGGCTTAGTGGGTCAAATCGTAATGACGGCTATTTTCATCATGTTGTTTTTAACGATCTACTTGTATTTAGAACGTCTTATGGCCATTAAAGCTGCCTCTAAAATGGATCAAAACTTCATGACACAAATTAAAATGCATTTGCAACAAGGAAAAATTGACAATGCAAAAATGTTGTGTGCGGCTACTAATTCTCCTGTTGCTCGCTTGATTGAGAAAGGGATATCACGCATTGGTAAGCCTTTGGAAGATATCAATATTGCTATTGAAAATGCCGGAAAACTAGAGGTGTATAAATTAGAGAAGAATGTGAGTTTGCTTGCCACATTATCGGGTGCGGGTCCGATGACGGGTTTCTTAGGAACAGTTATTGGAATGGTAATGGCATTTCACGAAATGGCAGCCAGTGGTTCTAATAAAATTGAGATGAGTGTATTGGCGGAAGGTATTTACACCGCAATGATGACCACCGTTGTGGGATTGGTTGTGGGGATTATTGCCTATGTTGGTTATAATCATTTGGTAAGCATTACCGATAAAATTGTACACATGATGGAAGTAAATGTTGTGGATTTCTTGGATGTACTTAACGAACCTGTTTAATTATGAACTTAAGAGGAAGAAATAAAGTAAACGCAGAATTCAACATGTCGTCCATGACCGATATTGTTTTCTTGTTGTTGATCTTTTTTATGATAGCCGTCACCACACTGACCAACACCAATGCCTTAGATTTGGTGTTGCCCAATTCGGCAGGACAATCCGATCAAGGCGAAACGATTTCGGTGAGTATTGATGGAAATTTCAATTATTTTTTAGATCAAGAACAACTTCCCATAGAACAATTAGAAGCAGCATTGCAACAAAAATTAGCCG
>NZ_JBILKB010000078.1:0-8151 GCF_044376915.1 Flavobacterium sp. | reverse complement strand
ACAATAACTTCGTTGGCATTTAATGGGTTTTTAAGAATACATTTAACGGGTAAATCGGGTAAGTTTCCTTCTTTAGAAACCCATGTAATTCCTCCATTAGCAGTATACCAAATGCTCACCACATTATAATTGTGCATCGTTACAAAAATTTCGTTTTCAGTTGTACCGTATTCTACATCTGAAATACTTCCAACAAAACTTGATCCCGTAATGTCTGACCATATCCCATTACCTGTTTGCGCAGAAGAAATTTTTAATAATTTCCCCAATCGGGTTCCTACCAAAAGTGTAGAAGAAGTTGTCGTAAATGGGGAAACCGTTAAAGCTGTTGGAGGAGCTGTTAACAAAGGATCTGTTAAATCTGTTCGCCCGATTGTTCCCGACTTGATATTGGTGTATCTTCTTACTCTGTAAGTTGTACCATTTGAATAATCTGAATATAAAATATCCAAATTAGAATCTAATGTCATAGGAGCTATAAAGGCTCCATTATTTCCATTATTATCGGCATCCAATGTTCTTGTATTCAAAGCTGATCCAGGCAATGGTCGTAAGACAATACTTTCATTGTATACATAATTTGAAATGTAATATTTATCAGCTCCTTGATCAAACATGGTATATGCACCGTCGCCTCCTTGCGATTGAGAAGTTCCATTGATCCCCGGTTGCGCGTCTTCAAAAAATTGCGTTCCGTTATCTTGTGCGCCTGCAGCAAAATATTCTCCAGACAAACCGCTCACTGCAGTGGTAGGAGCCACCCCAACACTATAAAACTGTGTAACGTTTAATCCTTCCACTCTGGTTTGAATGGCTGAAGTTGAAATTGGGGCTGACGATAAACTTGTTGCAAAACTTACGCCACCATCGTGACCAAGTACCGCCTGATTTGTATTGCCTGGTCTAAATACCATTGCATGTTGATCTGCATGAACCACAGAAACTCCTGTAGGATAACTTGCAGACCATTTAGAAATAGTTTGCCATGTAGCGCCACTATTATCGGATCGGTGAATATCAATTCCCCCTATATACACCATGGCATCATTAGTTGGATCAACTGTAATTATTAAATCATAAAAAGCTTGACCACGACAGAAATCTGTTGCTGAAGTTCCATGAATACCCGCTGGTTCTGATAATCTTGTTACCGTTGTAAAGCCATCGGTTGTCAAATAAATATCGGCTTCACCAGTTGTTGCGTCTTCAACTAAGACATAAATTTTATTGTTATTTGATGCCGACAATCCAATTTGAGTTCGCTTACCATTTGGAACTGCATGTCTCAGTGTAAAAGTATTACCATCTGCAGAAGAAAAAATCTTTCCTCCACCATCTCCATACAACAAACTACTTTTAGTAGAAATCCATATGGAATTATTAGGTCCAATTTCAATTTCATTTGGACAATGCTTATTTCTATCATCGGTCAGTGGCATGTTAACCAAATTCCAAGTTGCACCCCCATCAATTGATTTATATAAACCATAATCAGGCCCACCTAAATAGGTAGTTTGGTTTGCTGCACTGTAAAAAGTATCTCCAGCTGCCACATAAATTTCAGACACCGAACCATTAGCTCTTACTTTAATATCGTTAATATGCTGTTGGCCTGGAACTAAATTTCCAGTAAATGCTCCTCTAACAATTGGATTTAAAGTACCTGAAACTGCGCCTGCTAGTACAGCTGCCTCTAATAAATCTCCATCTGTATTTGAAATCATTATTGAAGGAATCGTAATTGTAGGATCATCTCCACCCATAGCAACCGGCGCTCCATCAGTATTATTCATCATGATTACTCCAACAGCCCCCGCATCCTGTGCAGCTTTTACCTTAAATACAAAATTACAAGTACCTCTACGAATTAAAGCAATCTTACCCACAAGAGCAGCAGCATTTGTAATCGCCTGACAAGCATCACTTGTAGGCGCAACACCATCATTAACTAAAACAATATTTGCTGTTAATGCAGTAGCAACTGGTGTTCCAAAAGCTGTTGTTGTAAAACAAGTGTAGGTACCTGCAATACTTGCCGGGCTATTAATCGTTAATCCTGCAGCTGATTGAAAAGAAGTTGGGCCTGTAATTCCACCGAAAACTTTGGTCCACGTGGTTCCTCCGTTTGAAGATTTCCAAACTCCATCACCATTTACATCACCTCCCACATAAGATTCTCCGGTACCCAAGTAAAAAACATTTGTGTTGTTAGGATCAAAAGTAATCGAAGAAACCGATAAATTTTCAGGAATATTTACACGGGTCCACGTTGAGAATGAACTTGTAATATCTGTATTTTTCCACAAACCGCCACTTACACCTCCGGCAAAAACAGTTTTGAAGGTAGGATCATTGGGATCAAACATAATTGCTCTAACTCGGCCACCAACATTATTTGGTCCTCTTTCAACCCAATTGTTATCTGTTCCGTCTCCAGGAACTCTTCCTGAAGCCATGGCTTGTTGTCTTTCAGCGATTAATTGATTTCTAATAATTTCCAAATTCTCAGGGTGCGTTTTACCAGTCTCTGGATTAATAGACAGCTCCCATTCCCGTTCGTAGAATTTATTGGGAGGAATCCCCAATGCTTTTCTCTCCTTTTTAGATAATGCCATTACCTTTTTATAAGGAGAATTATTTAAATAGGCTTCGTGTTTTTTTCTTAAGTTATCAATTTCAGCGGGTACCGTATTGGCTACCGTTTTAATTGACTTATTTTGAACCTTATTCTCAACAGCACCATTACTTCTATCAGATTTCACTTCAGTAATATTGAATTTTTGAGTAGGTTTGACTTCAGATTGTACCGTAGTTGTACGTTTCGTCTTTTCTTCTATTTTTGAAGATTTTTCTGAACAACTTATACCGATAAATAGTACAGAACTTAGTAAAAAAAGTATTTGTTTTTTCATAAAAAAACTGTTTTTTTGATTTAATTATAACAAATTTAGCATATTAATGCTATTTTCAAAAGTTTATTTATTGAATTGATAACTTTAACTTTTGTTGGCCTGAATAGTTTTGTACAATTCTACCGCCTTGCCGTCGGTTAGCAAAGACACAAAATGACAAATATGCATCAAACGTTCGTAAAGGTTCTCTTTTTGAAATTGAAAGCGTTCGGGCAATAATTTGAGCAACAGTTCGTCATAATTTGAAGCCGTACCGTTTTGCTTTTTATTAGTGGCTGTACAAAAACAATCCAAAAGAGTATTAATCACTTTGTATCCCATTACCTCTTTTTGCACCACTTCTCTACTTTGGTAAACATTTTTCACACTAATTTGAATGATGTCATTCATTTGGGCTTTGTATTGACTTTTATCCATTAAGGAAAAAGGGAAATCGCCAGCCAAAATAGCTTTTTCGTTTTCCATAAAAACTGCAACCGCGTCATTGATCAAACTTCCGATAGCCAAGGCTCGCAAATAACTAATGCGATCTTCTTTAGTAATTAATTCGTTATATTTTTTGGTATCGATTCCGTTTTTGACCAATTTTATGAGGTATTCTAACGCATATTCTTCTGGGATTAGCCCAAGGTTGATACCGTCTTCAAAATCGATAATGGTATAGCAAATATCGTCGGCAGCTTCTACTAAATATGCTAATGGATGGCGTTCAAAACCAACATCATTCCCAGATTTGTTGGGCAATAGTGCCAATTCTTTGGCTACTTCCTCAAAAAAATCTTTATCCGATTGGAAAAAACCATATTTTTTATCACAAATTTTAGGCGTCGGTTTTTTAGGCAAACTTTCTTTTGGATATTTCATAAAAGCGCCAAGGGTAGCATAGGAAATTCGCAATCCTCCTTCGATTCCTTCACGTGAAGAGGTCAACACAGAAAACCCATTCGCATTGCCTTCAAAATCAATCAAATCTTGCCATTGTTTACTGGTTAACTGTTCTTTATATTGTGCCCCATTTCCGGTTTTGAAATATTCGCCTATGGCTTTTTCGCCAGAATGTCCAAACGGAGGATTACCAATATCGTGCGATAAGGCAGCCGCAGCAACTATGGCTCCAAAATCATTGGCTTGATAGCCATATACTTCCTGTAAGTGGGGATAATTTGCAATAATTTGCTTTCCTACCAAACGTCCTAACGAGCGACCCACTACCGAAACCTCCAAACTGTGTGTCAATCGGTTGTGTACAAAATCGGTTTTGGAGAGCGGTATGACTTGTGTTTTATCTTGTAAACTTCTAAATGCCGAAGAAAATATAATTCGATCATAATCGACTTCAAATCCCAAGCGCGTATCGTCTTGTTCTTTTCGTAAGCGTTTACTGGTGTCGCCTTGTCGTTTTAAGGACAATAATTGTTCCCATTGCATCATATGATTCTAGATTGAAGATTGCAGATTTTGGCTTTAGAATTTACTCTTTTTCGTTGGCCAAAAAGAAGTTTCTTGATTTTTTTGGATATTGGTTATAACTCTTATCACTAGGGTTTACAATCACTGATTTGATATTTACCTCATCGCCTATTTTGAAATTTTTCTCGGTATATTGATAATCCAATAAATATTCACCACAGAAATAATTTCCATCGGCGTCTTTTTCAATGTGTCCTGTATATACTCCTTTTTTATCTTTTGACATGATTTGTGTATTTTTTTCAAATGTACGAATTGCATCGGAATTTATAATAACAAAAACAGCCATCCAAAGACAGCTGTTTTTACTCGTTATTTTTTGAACTCTAGGTGTAATTTAAGAACCACACATTTCGCAATCTTCTGGGCCTGAATTTCGAGCTCTTTCAATCATTGCTTTATATTCTTCGGCGCTCATTTCTGCAGGTTCGTCTAGTACAGCTATGGCTTCTAATTTTTGAGCAACAGGTTGTTCTAGCACTTCAATAGGCTCGGCTTGTTTGTCATTATTTAAGGTAAACTTAATAGCATCTACTGCCGATTTTGTTCGTAAATAATACATTCCCGTTTTCAACCCTGATTTCCATGCATAGAAATGCATCGAGGTTAATTTTGCATAATTGGCATCTTGCATGAACAAGTTTAACGATTGTGATTGGTCAATGAAATAGCCTCTATGACGACTCATATCGATAATGTCTTTCATCGACATTTCCCAAACGGTTTTGTACAATTCTTTCAAATCGGAAGGAATTCTTTCGATGTTTTGAACCGAACCGTTGTGGCGCATAATTTCTTGTTTCAATGTTTCGTTCCACAAACCTCTTTCTACTAAATCATTCAATAAGTGCTTGTTCACTACAATGAATTCTCCAGACAATACTCGACGGGTATAAATGTTTGACGTATACGGTTCAAAAGCCTCATTGTTTCCTAAAATTTGAGAAGTAGAAGCGGTAGGCATTGGTGCCACTAATAATGAGTTTCTAACCCCATTTTTCTTTACTTCTTTTCGCAAACCGGCCCAATCCCAGCGTCCTGATAACTCTTCATCTTTTAATCCCCAAAGGTTGTGCTGGAATTCACCTTTAGATATAGGCGACCCTTCATAAGTAGAATAAGGCCCTTCTTCTTTAGCCATTTCCATAGAAGCTGTAACGGCTGCAAAATATAGGGTTTCAAAAATTTCTTGGTTTAATTTTTTAGCTTCATCACTTGTAAACGGCAGGCGCAACATGATGAAAGCATCGGCTAATCCTTGCACCCCAAGACCTACAGGTCGGTGACGCATGTTTGAATTTTCTGCTTCAATAACAGGATAATAATTTCTATCAATTACCTTGTTTAAGTTTCGGGTTACTCGCTTGGTTACATTGTATAACAATTCGTGATTAAACGCACCATTTTCAACAAACATTGGCAACGAAATCGATGCTAAATTACATACTGCAATTTCATCAGCCGAAGTGTACTCAATAATTTCAGTACATAAATTTGACGAGCGGATCGTACCCAAATTCTTTTGGTTGGACTTTCTATTTGCTGCATCTTTATACAACATATAAGGCGTTCCGGTTTCAATTTGAGATTCTAATATTTTTTCCCAAAGTTCACGCGCTTTGATTGTTTTTCTTCCTTTTCCTTGTGCTTCATATGCAGTGTATAATGCTTCAAATTCTTCACCGTATAAATTATCCAAGCCAGGACATTCGTTTGGACACATTAAAGTCCAAGTGGTATCTTCTTCTACGCGTTTCATGAACAAATCGGAAGTCCACATTGCAAAAAACAAATCTCTTGCACGCATTTCTTCTTTTCCCGTATTCTTTTTCAAATCTAAGAATTCGAAAATATCAGCGTGCCAAGTTTCTATATAAATAGCAAAACTTCCTTTACGTTTTCCTCCACCTTGATCGACATAACGAGCGGTATCATTGAACACACGTAACATGGGAACAATTCCGTTTGAAGTTCCGTTGGTTCCACGAATATAAGAGCCGGTAGCTCTTACGTTATGAATGGCCAAACCAATTCCACCGGCAGATTGTGATATTTTTGCCGTTTGTTTTAATGTATCATAAATACCATCAATACTATCGTCTTTCATGGTTAACAAGAAACACGATGACATTTGGGGTTTAGGCGTGCCTGCGTTGAATAATGTTGGTGTAGCGTGCGTGAAGAATTTTTTAGACATCAATTCATAGGTCTCTATGGCTGCATCCATATCATTCAAGTGAATTCCAACAGCTACACGCATTAACATATGCTGTGGGCGCTCTACAATTTTTCCATTGATTCTTAATAAATACGAACGTTCTAGTGTTTTAAATCCAAAATAATCATAATTAAAATCTCGGGTATAGATAATGTGAGAATCTAAAAAAGCAGCATTTTCTTGAATAACTTGATGCACTTCATCTGAAATTAATGGCGCTTCTTGATTGGTTCTTGGGTTTACATAATGGTACATTTCACTCATCGTTTCCGAGAATGATTTGTTGGTATTTTTGTGTAGATTTGAAATGGCAATACGAGCAGCTAGTTGTGCATAATCAGGGTGTGAAACGGTCATGGATGCTGCGGTTTCTGCTGCTAAATTATCCAATTCAGAAGTGGTTACTCCATCGTATAATCCTTCGATTACACGCATGGCTACTTTTACAGCATCTACCATGTCATTCAATCCATAACATAATTTTTTAATACGATCCGTGATTTTGTCAAACATCACTGGCTCCTTGTGGCCATCTCTTTTTACTACATACATAAGTTTTAAAATTTTGAAAACAAGCAATCCCTTCCTTGCTTTCGGTTACATAATTATTGAACAAAAACGCAAGTCTCCCGACATTTTATAGCGTTTCATTTTTTTATTAAAAATCTGCGTCAAAGCTAATTTTACTAGATTCAGAATCTGAATTCATAACTCCCGCTTTTTGGTATTCTCCCACACGTTTTTCAAAGAAATTGGTTTTTCCTTGCAACGAAATCATGTCCATAAAATCAAATGGATTGGATGAATTATAAACTCTTTCACAACCTAACTCTACTAACAATCTATCGGTAACAAATTCAAGATATTGAGTCATCAAGGTAGCGTTCATTCCAATTAAACTTACCGGTAACGATTCGGTAATAAACTTTCTTTCAATATCCAATGCATTCGTGATGATTTCCGTGATTCTAGCTTTTGGTACTTTATTTACAATGTGATGGGTGTGTAAATGCACTGCAAAATCACAATGCATTCCTTCATCACGCGAAATCAATTCGTTTGAAAAAGTAAGTCCTGGCATTAATCCGCGTTTTTTTAACCAATAAATTGAGCAAAATGAACCTGAGAAGAAAATTCCTTCTACGGCTGCAAATGCAATTAATCGTTCGGCAAAACTTGGCGACTCAATCCATTTTAGTGCCCATTCCGCTTTTTCTTTAATGGCAGGAAACGTTTCAATAGCATGAAATAACTGGTGTTTTTCTGCTTCATCTTTTACATACGTATCAATTAACAACGAATACGTTTCGCTGTGGATGTTTTCCATCATCAATTGAAAGCCGTAGAAAAATTTAGCTTCGGGATATTGCACTTCCGATACAAAATTTTCAGCTAAATTTTCATTTACAATTCCATCAGAAGCAGCAAAAAATGCCAAAATATGCTTGATAAAGAATTTTTCATCATCTGATAGCTTATTGTTCCAATCGTTTAAATCGGTATGCAAATCGATCTCTTCCGCCGTCCAAATACAGGCTTCTTGTTTTTTAT
>NZ_JBILKB010000146.1:0-2623 GCF_044376915.1 Flavobacterium sp. | reverse complement strand
CAATTGTTTTGGAGTATTGGAATTGATTTTAGAAATTGTGATGGTTTCCTCTGCATTGAAAGTTGTTCCAACGCCAAAATCTTTATATAGTACTACCAAAGCACTATCGCCTTGCAAACTATTTTTCTTAAAGTTGGAAAGCGTTACTTCAAAACCAATTTCCGACAAGGCTACTATGGAATACCAATAAGAAGCCGAACTCCAATCGGATTCGACTGTAATTGGAAAATGAGTGATGGCTGATGGTTTATGGGTGACTTTGATTGTGTTGTTTTCAAATAAAGTTGTCACTCCTATTTGATGCAGCAAAGCTAATGTCATTTTAATATAAGGAAGTGATGTTATCTCCCCTTCTAAAACAAGTTCCAGTCCGTTTTCCAATTTTGGCGCTATCAACAATAAAGCCGATATGTATTGACTGCTTACATTTGCTGGTAAGGCTACGCTGTTTTTTACTATTTTATTTCCTCTGATGCGCAGCGGAGGGAATCCTTCTTTTTCTTCATAAGTAATTTCGGCACCGAGCTGCTGAAGGGCATCAACAAGAATTTTAATAGGGCGCTCTTTCATGCGCGGCGAACCTGTAACGATCACTTCTCGTCCTTCTTGGATGGCGAAATAGGCCGTAAGAAAACGCATCGCTGTTCCGGCATGGTGAACATCTACGAGTTGGAAGTTGGAAGTTGGAAGTTGGAAGTTTTGCAATGCATTCAACATCACTTCAGAATCATCGGAACTAGATGTGTTTTCTAAAACTAAATTTGGATATAAAGCCTGCAAAACTAATAATCTATTAGTTTCTGATTTGGAGCCAGAAATTTGAAGATTGGTCTTTATAGTTGGAAGATTATAACTTAGTTTTAAATTCACAATTACTTAAGTTTTTCATTATTGTGATGACGGTCGTGATCGCGATTTGTTTTTAAATCCAATTTTTTATCAAACGCTGCTTGTAAATCCACTCCCGTTTGATTGGCCAGGCAAAGTACTACAAAAACCACATCGGCTAATTCTTCGCCTAAATCTTTATTTTTATCCGATTCTTTTTCCGATTGTTCGCCATAGCGACGGGCAATGATTCGGGCAACTTCTCCTACTTCTTCTGTAAGTTGCGCCATATTTGTCAACTCATTAAAATAACGAACTCCGTGTTCTTTTATCCAATGATCGACTGCAAGTTGGGCATTTTGTATATCCATGCTTATTGTTTTTTATTTCGATTCATATATGGCAAGCCAAACACTTGCATAAATCCCATGAAAAAGCCGAAAAATAAGGCTTGAAGCACAAAGCGTAAGGGCTCCATTTTAACCTCCATAAAATAAATAATTACGCTATAGAGTAGTGCATTTATTGATGAAATAATGATGAATCGTGCAAATTTATGTTTCATTATTCTTTATTTTTTGTATCAATTATTAGGGTTACTGGGCCGTCATTTAAAAGGGCTACTTTCATATCGGCACCAAACTTCCCGGTTTGCACTTTTTTACCCAATTCAATTTCCATTTGTTGTACAAACGATTCATAAATTGGGAGGGCTAGTTCAGGTCGTGCGGCTTTTATATAACTCGGTCGGTTTCCTTTTTTAGTTAATGCGTGTAAGGTAAATTGACTTACGACAAGTACATCGCCACCGCTTTCTTTGACCGACACATTCATTACACCATTTGCATCCGCAAAGAGTCGCAAATTTGCAATTTTAGACGAAAGCCATTGTAAGTCTTCCAAGCCATCGGCATCTTCAATTCCAATCAACACCAACAAGCCACTCTCGATTTGTGCGACTACTTGATCTTCAATCGTAACTGAGGCCTCAGAAACGCGTTGGATAACTGCTTTCATATCTATTTTAACAAATTAAGATTACGATTTTCTGGTTTCATCACTCGCTCTTCGTTCGGCATCATAAATGTCTGCGCGATACTGCTCTTCGTCCCCTTCTAAAATTTGGGTATAACTTTTATACCGCGACCAAGCAATTGCATCATTTTCCAAAGCGTTCTTTATAGCACAATGGGGCTCATCTTTGTGCAAACAATTATTAAATTTACATTGGTCTTTCAAGGCAAAAAATTCAGGGAAATAATCCCCTATCTCTTGTTTCTCCATATCAACTATCCCAAAACCTCGAATTCCTGGGGTATCGATTATTTTTGCACCGAAGGACAAATCAAACATTTCGGCAAAAGTTGTGGTATGCTTACCTTGTGCATGCGAAGCCGATATTTGTTTGGTTTTTAAATTAAGTGCTGGTTCTAAGGTGTTGACTAATGTTGATTTTCCAACACCAGAATGACCCGAAAACATAGATACTCGATCTTTCATCAAAGCCTTTAACTCATCGATACCTTTTCCATCTTTGGCCGAAACTCGCAAGCATTTGTATCCTATTTCAGTATAAATGTATTGCAAATACAATTGGTCCTCTAACGTTGCCTCATCAAATGTATCAATTTTATTAAATACAAGTACGGCTTCAATTCCGTAAGCTTCTGCGGTGACTAAAAATCGATCGATAAAACTAGTAGTGGTGGGTGGATTGTTAATGGTTACCAACAAAAATACAACATCAATATTTGACGCAATAATATGCATTTGATGGGATAAATTGACCGATTTT
>NZ_JBILKB010000145.1:0-2659 GCF_044376915.1 Flavobacterium sp. | reverse complement strand
AACATATAAACAAGACTGGATTAAAAAAATCTAGCCTTTACATATAGGTCGAACCTACGGTTCTCGGAAATATACCATAATCCCGTAGGAACAACTCATTGTTTAACAACGGATTTTAATCCGTTGGTTGCCTAGGTAAAAATAAAATCAGTATGAAAAAAATCTTCTTTTTACTACTTACTACAACATTTGCTTTCGCGCAAATCGATCGTGTTGAACCACCTTTTTGGTATGCCGACATGAATCTTTCTGAAGTGCAAATTATGTTCTACGGAAAAAATATTGCTCAAAATGAAGTAAACGTTTCCAATGGAGTAGTCATAAAGACTGTTCAAAAAACAGAAAATCCCAACTATCTTTTTGTAACTATTGATACCAAGAACGTAGTACCACAAGACTTGATTTTTTCGTTTTCCAAAAATAAAAAAGTAGTTTTTACAAAGTCATACAGCTTGAAATCAAGAAGAAAAGATTCTCGCTTTCGCAAAGGATTTGACAGTTCGGATATGATTTATTTATTAATGCCCGATCGTTTTGCCAATGGTAATCCAAATAATGACAGTACCGAAGAAACGATTGAAAAAGCCAATCGTACTAATAAAGACGGTCGTCACGGTGGTGATATTGAAGGAATCATCAACAACTTAGATTATATCAAATCCCTTGGAGCTACTGCTATTTGGCCAACTCCCCTTTGCGAAGACAATGACGAAAGAGGATCGTATCATACTTACGGACAATCCGATGTGTACAAAATTGATTCCCGTTTTGGAACCAACGAAGAGTATGTAAAATTGAGTGCCGAATTGCACCAACGCGGTATGAAAAACATTATGGATTATGTGACCAATCATTGGGGATACAAACATTGGATGATGAATGATTTACCAACTTACGATTGGATTCATCAATTTCCTGGTTTTAAGCAAACCAATTACCGAATGACATCTCAATTTGATCCAAACGCTGCACAAACAGATGCTCAAATGTGTATGGACGGATGGTTTGTCAAGTCAATGCCCGATTTGAACCAGACCAATCCTTTGGTTTTAAATTATTTAATTCAAAATGCCATTTGGTGGATTGAATATGCTGATTTAGATGGTTTCCGAGTGGACACTTATTCGTATTGTGATAAGAAAGGAATTGCTACCTGGACCAAAGCCATTACAGACGAATATCCGCATTTCAATATCGTGGGAGAAGTTTGGATGCACGACCAAGCTCAAATGGCCTATTGGCAAAAAGACAGTAAAATTGGTGCGATTCAAAGCTACAATTCCAACCTGCCTTCTGTAATGGATTTTACGCTTCACGATGCTATTAATGGAGGTGTTTTTAACGAAGATAAAGCCAGTTGGGACAAAGGAATAATTAAAGTATATGAAAATTTTACCAACGATTTTCTCTATCCAAACACGAACAATATTTTGGTTTTTGCCGAAAATCACGACACCAATCGTTTCAACCAAATCTACCAAGGCGATATTAAAAAATACCAAATGGCAATGAGTCTAGTGGCTACAGTTCGCGGTATTCCGCAATTGTATTACGGTTCTGAAATTGGAATGAAAGGCGATAAAAATGTGGGAGATGGCGACATTCGTCGTGACTTCCCTGGTGGATGGAAAGGCGATGCCAACAATGCTTTTACTGCAGATGGACGTACTAAAGAACAACAACAGTTTTTTGATTTTACAGCCAAATTGTTCAACTGGAGAAAAGGCAAATCAGTAATTCATACAGGAAAAACAACGCATTATATTCCAGAAAATAATGTCTACACTTATTTTAGATACAATGATGCTGAAAGTGTGATGGTAATCATCAACAATTCAGATGAAAAACAAGAAGTTGCTGTTTCCCGTTTTAAAGAAAATACACAACAGTATACAATTGGAAAAGACGTAATTTCTGGACAAACCATCAACATTAAAAATAACATTAGTATTGAAGCCCATTCGGCATTGATATTGGAACTTAAATAATCTATCTACATGAAAAAAACTGTTTTATTACTAGCTCTTTTTGCAGCGTTCATTTCGCCAAATGAAGCACAAGCTCAAAACCAACCCCAATCGAAAACAACTCCTTTTGTTTGGGAGGCAGCTAACGTCTATTTCTTATTGACTGACCGTTTTAATAACGGTGATCCAAGCAATGACATCAACTACAATCGTACTAAAGCAACCGGAAAATTGCGTGGTTTTATGGGTGGTGACGTCAAAGGGATCACTCAAAAAATTGAAGAAGGTTATTTTGACCGACTAGGAATTAATGCTATTTGGATGACACCTTTGGTAGAGCAAATCCACGATGGAACAGATGAAGGAACTGGATATAGTTATGGCTTTCATGGCTATTGGACTAAAGATTGGACAGCTTTCGATCCGAACTTTGGAACGGCTGAAGATGTTAAAATGATGGTAGAAAAAGCACATCAACATGGAATCCGAATTATTTTTGATGCTGTAATCAATCACACCGGACCTGTGACACCAATAGATGCCGTGTGGCCTGAAAATTGGGTGCGAACCAGTCCTGCTTGCGATTATAAAAATTACAAAAACACTACGGCTTGTACACTTGTAGCTAATCTTCCTGATACTCGTACAGAGAGTGAGGAAAACGTTGAACTGCCAGCTGCTTTAGTAGAGAA
>NZ_JBILKB010000024.1:0-27409 GCF_044376915.1 Flavobacterium sp. | reverse complement strand
GGTGTTTATCTACTCCTTAAAAAATCCCAATTTAAGCCTTATTTAAGTGTTGGCTATGCTTTTTTTAATGCTAAATTTAAGGTGATGCCCGGGTTGTTTAATCCTAATGATTCCTTAAATCCCTTTGATCCCATAGTGATTGACGGTAGTGAAATAACTACAACTTACAAAGGTATAAGCCTACAGCCAGGTTTTAAATACATGTTGTCTAAGGGTGTTTTTTTAGAAGGAAGTTTTCAATACTTTCCCGCAAAATCTAATGATTTCGATGGAATCGTAAATGTTCATTTAGTTAAAATAGGTGTGGGTGTAAAATTATAGTATGGAAGAAATTTGGTCTAAACATTCGGTGTTGATTCGTTTTTGTTTGAGTTGGCTTATCACAAGTTATTGGTTGCTTAATAAAATAATAAATGTTTATGCAGTAACAATTGTAGGTGTGATCTATGAAATACTATGGTTGCCGATGATCGCACTCTTATTTGTAGCACCAATTTTTAATTTGTATATCATTATTTCATCCAATAATAAACCAGTTAATTATCTTATTTTGCTGGTGAATTGCATAACTTTACTACTCGTTTTTTTATTATAATTTGATGATAAACAACATAAAACCCTGGATTCAAGCTGCCCGTTTGCGAACCTTGCCACTTTCTGTGTCTGGAATTATCGTAGGAAGTGCTTACGCCTATTGCCAAAACCATTTTGAGGGATTGATTTTTATTCTGGCTCTTGTTACTACTTTGGCCTTTCAAATACTTTCCAATTTTGCTAACGATTATGGTGACGGCATAAAAGGTACCGATGCGCATCGAATAGGAGAAAAAAGAATGGTTGCTTCAGGCGCAATCACACCTCAAGATATGAAAAAGGCGGTAATTTTAATGAGTGTTTTTTCATTAGTAGTTGCAGTAGGACTTATTTATGTTTCTTTTGGAGCGGAGCATTTTTTGTATTCGGTTTTGTTTTTATTATTGGGTTTGGCTTCAATAAGTGCTGCAATAAAATATACGGTAGGCTCAACAGCCTATGGTTATTCCGGTTTTGGCGATGTATTTGTGTTTGTGTTCTTTGGATGGATTTCAGTCATTGGTTCCAATTTTTTGTTCACACATTTTTTAGATTGGAAATTGCTTTTACCTGCCTCATCCATCGGATTATTGAGTGTAGCGGTGCTCAATTTAAATAATATGCGCGACATTGAAAATGATACAATCGCTGGTAAAAACACATTAGTGGTAAAAATGGGGTTAGATTGGGCTAAAAAATATCAGGAAGCTTGTATTTCTATTGCTTCCATTCTGTTTATTGTATTTTGTTTGTTGGTTAAGATTACGGCAATACCTGTTATCCTTATAAATATTCCGTTAATACTGCATATTGGTAAAATCAAAAAATCAGAAAAATATGAAGATTTTGATCTTGAGCTAAAAAAAGTAGCTCTAAGCACATTTGCTTTGAGTGTATTATTTTGGTTAACTTTAGTCTTTCTAATTTGATCACCAAATACTAAAATAAAATCATGAAAATTACATTCTACGGACACGCCTGTATCGGAATCAAAATAAATGACATTCATATTTTAGTGGATCCATTTATAACGGGTAATCCAAAAGCTGCCCATATCGACATCCATACCGTAGCCGCCGATTATATTTTGCTCACTCACGCGCATCAAGATCATATTTTAGACGTAGAAGTAATTGCCAAACGAACAGGTGCTATTATAGTTTCAAATTACGAAATTGCGTCACATTTCGGAGCCAAAGGATATCATTATCATCCCATGAACCATGGCGGCAGTTGGGATTTTGGCACCAGTCGTAACGGCGAATTGGCGCAGCATTTTGCTACTGTAAAATATGTAATTGCACATCATTCTTCGTCATTTCCTGATGGAAGTTATGGTGGACAGCCAGGCGGATTTGTAATTGAGGGCGAACATAAAAACATATATATCGCAGGGGATACAGCATTAACTATGGATATGAAATTGATACCAATGCGTACCAAATTGGATCTCGCTATTTTGCCAATTGGCAGCAATTTTACTATGGATGTAGAAGACGCCATTCTTGCCTCTGATTTTGTCCAATGTGATAAAATATTAGGGTATCATTTTGATACGTTTGGCTACATAGAAATCAATCATGAGGAAGCCAAACGTAAATTTTTTGATCGTGGAAAAGATTTGATGTTGTTGGAAATTGGACAAAGCATCAAATTGTAAAGGCGCGTCCGAGTGCATTATAAATGAAAAACGAATTGATGAAAAAGCTACTATTATTATTGTGTATAACCCAAATTTCTTTTGCTCAAAAAGATGGGTATTGGGATAAAGAGCGCGCTACAACTAAAGAAGTAGTGCTTACTGCAGGAAAGAGGATACTACTTAAAACAGAAGCGCTGCCCATTGGAACAACCGAATTTCTTTTTCGAATAACCCTTTTAGATGAAGGTCAAAAATTAACCTCGAGTTTGGTTTCTGTATTAAAAGCAATACCCGATCCTACAGGGATTAGTCAGGGAACCGCAGGTTTAATTCATTTGACATCTGCTATCTCGGGAGACGATACATGTACCTATGCTATTTTTCAAGAGGCAAATCTTGCCAATGCATTTTTAAAAGAAGGAACAACTGCAAAAGCCTGTTTTGAACAAAAAGATAAAATCAATAAAGAAGCGAGGATGCTTTCTTCCGCTTCGCTGTGTCTGACTAATATACCTCATCTTTGGTTTGGTTTTGAAAGTCAAAATTGGGTAATGAGTCAAAAAATTGTATTGGAAGTTGTGCCTTGGGTAGATTATAAAGCCAGTCGGGGCTGGACAAAACAAACAAAACATGAAATTGAAAAGATGTGTGCCCGGTTGGATTTTTTTGATCAGCTTTCCAAAAAAGAAATTTTTACAGGAACTTATATTAAGTTATTTACCGATCGTTTTACCTACACGGAATTCACCAATATGTTGGCTGCTGAAAAAGCAACTATTGCAACCGAAATTGGTTTACTTGCATTAAAAAACACCAATCAGATGAATGAATTAATGGAACAAAAAAGAAAAATAGCTTGGGATTTTTATTTGAAAAAAGAGTATCAAAAGGCAATTTCGTATATTGAAAAGGAAATAATTGAAACAAATTGGGCGCAAGCAAAAGACTATAGCGCGCTTGGCGATATTTATATTGAAACCAAACAATTTTTCAAGGCAAAAGATAGCTATTCAAAAGCAATTGCACTTGATGCGCATCAATTGTGGTATCAATTGAAACTAGCCAACACCTTAGTATTTATGAACGAAATTAAAGCCGCAAAAGAAATTCACCTTAAATATAAAAATAATAATATTGATGCGAAAATATCTTGGATTGATCAAGCAAAATTAGATATCGAATTTTATAGGTCCAAAGGCTTAGCAATTGATGACTTTAAAAAAATTTTACGAATCTTGGAATAAAGTACCATAATTACACCATCAAATTTGACTCATTGTCTTATTTAGCATATGAAAGCAAGCTATAAAAAATACACCTTACATTTTAAAAGACCAAGCGGTACTTCTAGAGGAGTAATGACCGAGAAAGAAACTTGGTTTTTATTTTTGGAAGATGACGAAAAAACCGGAATAGGCGAGTGTGGTTTATTGCGCGGCTTGTCAGTTGATGATCGTCCGGATTATGAAGAAAAATTGCAATGGGTGTGTCAAAATATTCATTTGGGTAAGGATGAATTATGGGACGAATTACTTGAATTTCCATCGATACAATTTGGTGTTGAAATGGCTTTTTTATCGTTGCAATCCAAAACGCCCTTTGAATTATTTCCTTCTTCATTTACCAAAGGCAATGATGCTATGCGAATCAATGGTTTGGTTTGGATGGGCGATGAGGCCTATATGAAATCTCAGATAGAAGAAAAATTGGCCCAAGAATTTACGTGTATCAAGTTAAAAATTGGCGCCATAGATTTTGAAAAAGAGTTGGAGTTGTTGCGCTACATTCGTCAAAATTTTGATGCCAAAACCATAGAGATTCGGGTAGATGCAAATGGTGCATTTAATTCGTTTGAAGCTTTAAATAAATTAAAACAATTAGCTGTATTTGAATTACATAGTATTGAGCAACCTATTCAAAAAAACAACACAGAACTTATGGCTAATTTATGTCAGGCCACACCCTTTCCGATTGCTTTAGATGAAGAACTTATTGGTGTTTTTTTGTTTTCGGAAAAGGAAACGTTGTTGAAAAAAATACGACCCCAATACATCATTTTAAAACCAAGTTTGGTGGGAGGATTCAAAGGAACGCTAGAATGGATTTCAATTGCCAACTCGTTAGGCATTAACTGGTGGATCACTTCGGCATTGGAAAGTAACATCGGTTTGAATGCTATTGCGCAATTTACCTTTACACTTCAAAATCCATTGCCTCAAGGATTAGGTACAGGTGGTTTGTATACGAATAATTTTGATTGTCCCTTGGAAATTGAAAGAGGACACATTCAATATAATATGACTAAAGATTGGGACATTTCTAATCTAGGAATTATGTTATAATAGCATTATTTTTACAATCTAAAATTATTAATCTTCATTCAACATCATATGTTTCGTTTAAAACTACCAACCGATCCAAGATGGGCCAATATAGCCGAAGGCAATTTAGAAGAAATTCTAACCGATCACGCGTGGTGTGAATTAAAAGCAACATCAAATGCAATTATGCTCATCAATATGTTGCCCGAGTTTACAGAGATTACGACTGAACTAACCTCAATTGCGAAAGAAGAAATGGAGCATTTTGAGCAAGTCCACGAAATCATAAAAGCAAGAGGTTGGATATTAGGGCGCGAGCGAAAAGACAGTTATGTAAACGATTTGTTTAAATTCATGAAGCCTGGAAATCGAAAACACATTATCGTAGAACGCATGCTATTCGCAGCAATGATTGAAGCCAGAAGTTGCGAACGGTTTAAAGTGCTATCCGAGACCATTAAAGATCAAGAATTGGCTGTTTTTTACCGGGATTTAATGATTTCTGAAGCCAACCATTATACCTCCTTTTTACAATTTGCCCATCAATTAGCTGAGGAGGGATACGATGTTAAAAAGCGATGGGAAGAATGGCTTGAATATGAAGCAGAAGTAGTTAAAAGCTACGGAAAATCAGAGACTATTCATGGGTAATTTATGCAATAGTTTTAGCGTTTAGTCAAGAAGAGTAGCAATAAAAAAGGGCTTCATTATGTGAAGCCCTTTTCAAATGAATTATTTTTTCAGAAAGTCGATGAGTCCTTTAAAATATGTTTTTTGATCATCATACATGGCCATGTGACTTCCTTTGTCACAATACAAATAAGTGCCTTTAGGAGTAAGTTTTGCCATTGTTTCCATATGTTTTGGATCCATAGTGTCATATTGAGCGCCAATAACCAAAGTTGGAATGTTGATATTCTTTAAATCGGCTTTACGATCCCATTTTTCAAGCTTTCCAGATATACCAAATTCACTTGGTCCTTGCATGGTAACATAAAGCGATTGATTGATTTTTGCAAACGAACGATTTACTGGCTCTGGCCAATTTTTTACTGGGAAACGCAATATGTGTTTTTCATAAAAATTAGGCAATAACAGTTCCATATATCTTGGATTACTAAAGTCTTTTGCCGCTTCAATTTTTTCAATTTCAGCTAATACTTTTGGATCCATTTGTTTAGCGAGTACTTCATCGGCATATTTTCCATATTCAGGACAACTTGACATCATGTTTGAAATAATCATTCCTTTCATGTGTTTTTGATATTTTAAGCTATATTCCATGGCTAAAATGCCACCCCATGAATGTCCTAAAAGGTAGAAGTTTGTTTCATCTAAGCCTAAAGCAATACGAACTTGTTCTACTTCTTCTACATAACGGTCTAAATCCCACTGTGCAACATCGTTTGGATTGTCGGAATTCCCACATCCCAATTGATCATAGTAAATAAATTCAATGCCTTCAGCTGGTAAAAAGTTTTCAAAACACTCAAAATATTCATGAGTAGCTCCGGGTCCACCGTTTAACAACAACACTTTAACTTTCGGATTGTTCCCTATGCGTTTCGTCCACACATTAAATGTGCCTTTTGCAGTGGTAATAGGAATAATTTTGATGCCACCCGTTTGAATGGTGTCATTTGATGGATTGCTGAAATAGGCTTCATTTGAAGCGGTTGTTTTTTTGCAATTGACTAAAGCTACACTACAGAGTAGTGTGCATAAAAATAACGTGATTTTTTTCATATTTTATTGGATTGGTTTAAACAAATCTAACGAAATTTACCACTAAGTCTACTTTATATTGTTAAATAATTGAAATTTTACGGTTGTTTTAACGGGAGTCCTTTTTTATAATACCCATAACCAATACCTGCAATTAATAGGATGAATAAATAATTATCGATGGGAACATCTGAATCGTCTGGATCATTATTGGTTTCTCCTGTGGTGCCAAAATCTGAAGGTTCTTGCGCTATTGCTGAAGTTATCGATATCCATCCGATTGATAAAATGCAAAGTAGTTTTTTTATTTTTTTCATTTGTGCTATTAATTTAAAATTTTGCGGTAATGCGTTTGTAGGTTTTCATCCACAATTTTTAGTAGGAGGATCTCTTTTGTTTGATGCAACTCATTAATTTGAATGGCATTAGAGTTTATATTATTTACGTTGAACAGTAATCGGCCCAATTGATCAAAAATCGAAATATTTTGAATTAGTATTCCGCTGCTAACTACATGATAGTTGTCTTTGTTCTTGAATACCAAGATGTTTGAAGAATTTATGGGTATGTCAATTGTTGTTAAGTTTTCTTCATATACAAGTGTAAATCGATTGTTGAACACACCTGTTTTGGAAGTAAATGTGTAAGGTGCCAATTTTAAATCTGTAGTAACGCCTGTCTCTAGGTCTTTAATGTATACCGATTGTTCGGTTAAGAATACGCCATCCCAATCTGATAATTTAATTTTATAGCGACCAGCTGTAGTGCAAATCCAACCCAATGGAACTTCATCTGTTGGTTCAAATGGTAATGGGCGACCTTGAATTACATATTTTTCATTCCCAATGATTGAATACAAGTGACTGCCTAAATTACCATAGGATTTTCCATCGTAATTGGAATCGGCATTTAGTGTCGCACCATCTAAGTATCCAATCATAATTTGGTTGATGTCTTCGTTGTTTGCGTTACAAACATTAATCCAAAGTCGATTTTTCTCTGGGTTAACAACTCTTAAAAATTGATGGTTTTGATCGTTTATTCGTTGTGAATTGGTAAAATTCAAAACACCATTGCTTTTGGATGTTACAAAAAAGCCTTGACCAACTTGAATACTACCATTCGGAATTACGGCTGGTGTATGGTAGGCAGGGTTATCCACTGCCACTGCAGTAGCAGCTGTTCCACCAGTAGCATTCCATGTGGCATAATTTGTTCCTGTTGGAAAAACACCATTTGAATCCATGGATAAGGTGTGTTCGTAAAAATAAAGTGTTCCTTCAATGACCGCATTATTCTCTTGTACAAATGTGGTAGCGTCAACAGTTGAAGGAAATGGATTACCCACTAAATTATAGGCATGTGTTGGCGTATGAACTAAATTAAATGAATGGGCTCCATTATTGGGAACACCCGTAAATATGCCCGTCCATTCGTTGAATATGGTTGCTGAAAAAGTATTAGGTGCTCTAATGGCATATCCTTTTGCCGCCGTAAAAATTGAATTGTTGGATAGGGTCGAGCTCAAATAGGTGTTGGTAAGCGTATCGTACGTATAGATTCTATAGGATAACGTTTCAGGAGAAAAATTATAAATATTTTGACCAGTCACTGATGACGACCATAACGTATGATCAAGCCGAACAATTGTTGCTGTATTTCTATTTACTTGAATATTCCCACTGTTTATTGCCGTTGGATCCACTTGAATAATATTAACATTGTTGTGTTGTGTCAATGATGAATTGGGCTCCACGGTGATACTGCCAAATACAAATAGATTATGATTCAATACAACACTAGCATTATTGGTTACCAAAACCGAACACGTATATAAGTCAAAAGAGGTAGTGTACGATGCAGAAAATAGGGCTGTTTTTTCGTAAGTTGGAATACCATTGCTCCACATTATGCCATTCCAAGTTGTAGTTGTTCCACAATTGAAAGTATCTGAATCTGTAATACCATTGCAATTATCATCAATATTGTTCCCATATATTTCAATTGCATTAGGATGCGTACCACCATCGGTATCATCACAATCTGTGGAATTAAGTATATATCCCGAAATATAATCACACGAATTCACAAGTATATTTCCATACCCATCAAGGTCATTGTCTGCATAAAACATCGGATGGGTATTTGTAATTCCGCTTATTGATAGTTGAGTACCATAAGTAGAAATTGCACCACTAATGGATAATAGTTTGCAATTGAGTTGGTTGCCAACACTTACATCAATAGCTCCATTTGAAATGATAGTACCTTTAAATATACAATTAGCAGCCAATGAAAATGCTCCTTCTACAATCCAATAAATATTATTTGCTTGTGCACCATTTTTTAAAACTATAGTAGAATAAGTTTGAGAGGTAAAAGCACCTCCAAACTTTATGATAAACTTGGCATTCGAATTAAATTGCGCATCGAAGTTGAGTATGCCTGAAATGGATCCTGCCGTAGTAATAGCATACACTCCAGGTAAGAGGGTCTCGTCACTTCCAAAAGTCGGACTGTGATTCGTTGAAGTTGCAGGTAAAGTTTGAAATGCTGCGTAAGCCGAATTTAATTCAGTAGCAGCAATTTGGGTAGCCGCAGTGGCATTTAGCGTGTTTCCTGAAATAGTTGCAGCCTCAAAACCTGTAATTGTTCCAGCATTGGTTCCAATATTGCCTTCAATTGTTGAGCTTGATGTATTGCTCAAAGCGCCTACTGCTGTAAAAATGGTAAAATCACTGGCAGATCCCAGAGAAGGTAAGCATTGTGAATGTATGGAACTCAATGGAATTAAAAACGTTACAATTACAATCCAATCTAATTTTTTGAAAATTACTTTTTTCATTTGACTATTGTTTTACTTTTTGAATACTGAACAATATGTATTTGTTGCTAAAAAATAGATTGTCTGTTTGAAGTATTTCAAAGGTAAGGTATAATCAAGTAAGTAATTTTTAAATACTTGAAATAGTGTGATTTATGTAAAAAATAAATTTTATTTGCAATTTAAATTTATACAAATAATAAAATGATTAGATTGATTTTTGATAGGGTAATAAAAGCAACTATTTTAAATCGAATGAATAAAAAAAATTACGATTTAATAAATTTCATTTCTGAAACTTCATTCGCACGATAAACTCTCACAAAATAAAGACCACTAGGAAAACTTTGCATCTCTAAAGGTGCAGTTACTCCATTTGAAGTCATGACGAGTAATCCGTTGCTTGAGAAAATTTCAATTTTATCAATAGATGTGTCAGACGTTAGGTGCAATTTATCATGGACAGGATTTGGAAACATTGTAAGTCGACTGCTTGAAGTAGTTGGTGGAGCACAACTTCTGATATTTGTAGTATAGCCCAATGTGTTGCATTGGTTTTGCATGTAAACCACTTCATTGGCATCACAACAAATACTAGTAAGATTTGGATTACCCGAAAAAATGACCTGTTGTTCTATAATGTCATTTTCTAAAAATAGTTCGGTTAATCGGTTATTTTGACAATACAAAATATCCAAATTGAATAATTTATTAACATTTAATGAAGTTAATCGATTGTCGGGGACAAATAAATACCGAACATGTCTGAGGTTGCCTAAATTTAAGGTTTGCATCATGCCATTGCGGATGTCAATATTTTCAATATTTAAACAAGTACTTAGGTTTAAAGTAGTAAAACTAGTATTGGATAAATGGAGGTTAATGAGTCGCGTGTTATTCGTTAAATTAAGTGACTGTAAAGGTGCTGTAATGCTTAAAACTAATAAATCAACAGCGTCATTTAAATTCAAACTTGTGAAACTACCCGTTAAGTTAAGGTTGGTAAGTTGGTCTAAATTAGACAAGTTAACCGAGGAAGCGATAGAGCTGCAACTTACCGATTTTAAGTTTGTATTTCCTGATAAATTTAAAAGAGCTAAATTAGTATCAGTACTAACAGCATTGGATAAAGCCAAATTTTCTAAATTTATTAGGGTGGGAAAGTTGAAACTCGTCCCTCTAAAAAATAAGGATTCAAAACTTTTTAAGTTGGTGAAAAATTGAAGACCATTTAAATTATTTAGTTCAGCATACGAAAGATTTAATTTGATTACAAGTAGTGCTTCAGCCTGAGATATTTGTCCATCGTTATTAGCATCTAACCTAGGAAAAGGAGTTCCGTTCAAATCAAAATCAATGGGTTGTTGCAGTAAAGCATTTTTGAAATTAATATCGGTAAATGTTATTATTTGTGCTACTGAAATTTGAAAGCAGCAACCTAGTAGAATACAAGCTAATTTTTTCATAATCATTTATAATATTGTTGTTTAACAAAAACTTTATAAAATTAAACAAAAAAAATATAAATCGCTGTATTTTTCTATTTTCAACCAAAAAATAACAGTTGTTTAACTTTCAAAAAAATAATTTTAAAACTATAATAATTCTTCAACATGTTTTTTAATGTTGGCAGCAATTTTAGTCATGGGAAGGTCGTTGGCATCACTTCCAAATGGATCTTCAATTTCTTCTGCAATCAATTCCAAACTGGCCAGTACATAGAAAATAAAAATGACTACTGGAATGACATAGTAGCCCAAACTGAATACAAATCCAAACGGAAGGGTCATCACAAAAAAGAAAATAAATTTTTTAATGAAAGCACTGTATGAATAGGGTATGGGTGTATTTTTAATTCGCTCACAAGCGCCACAAATTTCGGTAAACGATTGCAATTCGGAATTAATAAGGTAAAACTGATTGCCCGATATTTTACCAGATTGGTAGATATCGTTTGCTTTTTGAAAGAGCATTTTTGCTACCTGATTTGGACGGTGTTTTTGGTGATCAATTGTCAAATCCAGACCTTCAAACAGCATTTGACTCACTTCTTCATTGCGTAAATGTTTTGAAAGGACAGAGGAATAAGCTGGAATTAACTTCCTAAAAAACTGACGGTCATTTTCATCCTTTAAATAGGCCGAAAGTTTAAGGGCTAAATTCCGACTGTTATTCACTAATCCACCCCATAATTTACGTCCTTCCCACCATCGGTCATAGGCCGTATTGGTTCGATATGCTAGCAATAACGATAATACAAAGCCTAAAGTAGTATGAATAATGTTGAGGTTTTTTACATGACTATTTTCAGAAAGGTTCCAATATTCTATTTCTAAATAAGCAATACCTCCCGAATACATTCCAATAAATAGCATCATTGGGATCAATTGTCTAAAAGTATCCGATTTGTGAAATCGAAAAATAAAAGTAATCCAGTCTTTTGGGTTGTATTGTATCATGATATTATTTTTTTGATTTTAGCTAATATAGTTCCAAATCGTTTTCTTTTTACTCATTTCTATGAAAGCCTCACGTAATTTCGCATGTTTCGGATGTTCCATTGGGGCATCTTCTTTTAAGAGTTTAATGGCATGATGCCTTGCCAATTGTAAGATGTCTTTGTCTTTGACCAGGTCGGCGATTTGTAAGTTCAAAACGCCACTTTGTTGTTTTCCCATGATGTCTCCCGGACCTCTTAGTTTTAAATCTACTTCAGAGATTTCAAAGCCATCATTTGTGCGCACCATAGTTTCCATCCTAATTTTACTGTCATTGCTCAATTTATGACTCGTCATTAAGATACAATAACTTTGTTTGGCTCCTCGACCTACACGGCCTCTTAGCTGATGCAATTGTGATAATCCAAAGCGCTCAGCACTTTCAATGACCATTACCGAAGCATTAGGTATGTTTACACCCACTTCAATTACTGTAGTAGCCACCATAATATTGGTTTTTCCAGCAGCAAACCGACGCATTTCTTCCTCTTTATCGGCGGGTTTCATTTTACCATGAACTATCGATATCGAATAGTGTGGCAAGGGAAAATCTCGTGAAATACTTTCATAACCATCCATTAAATCTTTGTAATCCATTTTTTCAGATTCCTGAATTAAGGGATATACAATATAAATTTGACGTCCTTTTGCAATTTCCTCTTTTAAGAATTTCCATACGTTTAATCGATTGGCATCATAGCGATGTACCGTTTGAATGGGTTTTCTTCCGGGGGGCAATTCATCAATCACTGAGATATCCAAATCACCATATAAACTCATGGCAAGTGTACGTGGAATTGGTGTTGCTGTCATGACCAATACATGCGGTGGAATTTGTGCTTTTTGCCACAATTTACTTCTTTGTTCAACCCCAAATCGGTGTTGTTCATCTATAATCGCTAAACCTAATTTTTGGAATTGTACTTTATCTTCTAGCAAAGCATGTGTTCCAATTAATAGGTCTAAAGTTCCTTTTTCTAACGCTTCATGAATTTCTTTACGTTCAGCAGTTTTTGTAGACCCGGTCAGTAATTTTATGTTTAAATTTAATTGTAGGGCCAATTCAGATATGCCGTTAAAATGTTGATTTGCTAAAATTTCTGTTGGAGCCATCAAGCAACTTTGAAAGCCGTTATCTTTTGCTAACAACATGCACATCAAAGCAACGATAGTCTTTCCTGAACCAACATCTCCTTGTAACAAACGGTTCATTTGGGCATTGCTTCCTAAGTCATTTCTTATTTCTTTCAGTACTCGTTTTTGGGCAGTAGTCAACTCAAATGGCAAATGATTGTTGTAAAAATTGGTAAAATTAACGCCCACTTTTTCAAATGGTACTCCTTTGATTTTATGCTTTCGAATGAGGTTTTTGGTAATTAATTGCAATTGAATGAAAAACAACTCTTCAAATTTCAGTCTAAATTGTGCTTTTGCCAATAAATCCTGACTTTTTGGAAAATGAATATTAAATAAGGCAGCATTTTTAGGAAGTAGTTTCAACTCATCTAAAAGATAATCTGGTAAGTTTTCTGAAAATAAGGCTTGCGTTTCTACAAACAATTGCTGCATCATTTTATTAATGACTTTATTGGAAATTCCTTTATTGGCTAATTTTTCAGTACTGGGATAAACGGGTTGCATGGCCGATCGCAAACTGGCTTTGTGTTCTTCAAGGAATTCCATTTCGGGATGCGCCATATTGAAGATAGGGCCAAATTGTGTTACTTTTCCAAAAATGACATAGGGAATATTGATTTTAATACTGTCGCGAATCCATTTCTGACCTTGAAACCAAACCAATTCCATTTGTCCGGTATCATCAATAAATGTGGCTACTAAACGTGATTTTCCTTTGCCTTGTTCAATGGTTTTTATATGTACGATTTTCCCAATAATTTGCACTTCTGAATTACTGTTTTGTAGTTCGTTGATTTTATAATAACGGGTTCGGTCGATATACCGATTGGGAAATAAGTTGAGTAAATCAATGTATTTATAAATGCTCAGCTCCTTGCGCAATAAATCACCACGTTGGGGTCCAACGCCTTTGAGATATTCTATGGGAGTTTCGAGCAGATTCATTTCTGTTTGCGATAAATTTCTTATTTAGCGAAGATACTAGATAATTTGTTAATTTAGAAATGGAAGAAATTGAAAATGTTTATATTCGTAAATTATTAAAATCCATCAAGATGTTTCGTTTTCTTTTAGCCTTTTTTTTCATTAATGTAACTTTCTCTCAGCAAACAAAATCGGTTGATTTTATCAGTTGCGATGCCTTATTGTATCCTGATGCTAAAACTAAATCAATTTCAGGAACGGTTCATTATTTATTCGAAATCAAGAATGCTATTGATTCTGTAAAAATAGATGCAAAAAATATGATATTTTCAGCAATTTATATAAATGATAATAATAAATTAAAGTACAAACTCACAAATGAACATATAATTTTATATGATGGACTTAAAAAAGGGTTAAACGGAATTACAATTAAATATGAGGCAAAACCAAAGCAAACGCTTTATTTTACGGGAGAAGGAGAAAATCTTCAAATTTGGACGCAAGGTCAAGGCAAATATACGAGTCATTGGTTGCCAAGTTTTGACGACGTAAACGAGAAAGTGATATTTAAAATAGGTGTTTATTTTGATGAAAAACATCTTGTTTTATCTAATGGTGAACTTATAAATAAAATAAATCCAAAATTTTCAAACGAAAAAAAAACATTGTGGGAATATAAAATGCAAAAACCCATGTCTTCTTATTTGGTCATGTTGGCGATAGGTAATTTTACCAAGCAAAAAGCAACTACAAATTCAGGCACTCCGTTGGAATTTTATTTGGATACAAACGATTACTCAAAATTTGAACCAACATACCGTTATTCCAAAGAATTATTTGATTATTTGGAAAGTGAAATTGGTGTTAAGTATCCATGGGGCATTTACCGACAAGTGCCTGTTCGTGATTTTTTGTATGCAGGTATGGAGAATACAACGTCCACCATTTTTGCTCAAGATTTTGTAGTAGATTCCATTGGTTTTAACGATCGCAATTATGTGAATGTCAATGCACACGAGTTGGCACACCAATGGTTTGGTGATTTGATTACAGCGCAATCAGGAAAACACCATTGGTTGCAAGAAGGTTTTGCTACTTATTATGCCTTACTTGCTGAACGGCAATTGTTTGGTGACGATTATTTTTACGAAGCCTTAAACGATTATGCCGAACAATTGCAACAAGCAGCAACGACCGATTCAATTCCCGTTCTAAATGAAAAAGCAAGTTCCTTAACTTTTTATAAAAAAGGAGCTTGGGCCTTGCATGTGTTACGAGAAGATATTGGGGCTAAGTACTTTCAAAAAGCAGTAAAAAAGTATTTAAAAAAATACCAATATAAAAACGTTGATACCGATGACTTTTTAAGTATTGTACATGATGTTTCGGGGTACGATGTGGCAAAATATAAAAAACAGTGGCTCGAAACACCTGGTTTTGATCGTAATGTAGCACAACAATACCTCGATAAAAATCTGTTTATTCGGGATTTTAATGAGCTGCGAAAAAACAAATATTCATTAGTAGAATTGACGAACATCATGCAGTCGAAAGCCTATTATCCGATCAAACAATACATTATTTTTAACATACAACAACTGCCTTTTGACGAACGCAAAGTACTGTTGAAAGCAGCTTTGGCAACACAAAACCTTCAAGTTCGACAAGCTGTTGCCGAAACATTAACAGTTATCCCTCCTGATTTTAAAAACACCTATGAAGCATTACTTTTAGATAAATCGTATGTAACTAAAGAACTAGCTTTAACCAATTTATGTGCTAACTTTCTCGATGAGCGTCAACGTTATTTAGACCAGACTAAAGGAATTAAGGGAAATAACGATAAAAGTTTTCGAATGACTTGGTTAGGCATTGCGATAAATACGTTAGGTTTTTCAGAAAAGCAACGCCAAGAATTTTTGAATGAATTGATGCATTACGCCTCTGATGCTTGTGAAAGTTCCGTACGGCAAAATGCTTTGGAATTACTTTTGCAATTGCAGCCCAACGAGGATAAAGTGATTGCTTTATTATTTAAAGCCACCTCACATCATAAGTGGCAATTTACATTGTATGCGCGTACAAAGGTGCGTGAATTTTTAAAAGATGCAGCATATAGAAAAAGAGTGGAGGAAATGGCTACAACTGCAGAAGTTTATTTGAAAGAACTATATTATAAATTTTTGAAGGAGAAGTAATCGCTACGGTTTAAAAAACCCTCTTCAATTCTTCTTTCAAAAAAGAAATTGCAATAGAACTTGGCGCTTCAATTTCTGTCAATTCAATCAGTATGGCTTCTCTCAATTTATTAGCGTCTGCTACATCTTCTCGAAGTGCATTTTTTCGAATCATTTGTAGGGTGCTGTTTTTTGCTTTTAAGATGATATCCCAACTTGCCGATGTTACATATATTTGTTGCGTTAAATTGTGCTCAAATTCAGTTTGGACTTGATGCGTAAGTAAAGTGGCATAATCGTCTTTGCTACTACCTGTGGGAGCCACTCTAAGCATTAGTTGGGTTGGGTTGATGCGCTCTAATAACAATACGAGTCGCTCATAGGCTTGCAGTCGAATCGGTAGTGCTTGTTTTTGGTTTTCGCGCAACAATTCATATTTGCGTTTGCTTTCTTCACTCGTATAAAATTTCTGCATCATTACAAAGGCAACACCACCGGTAATGAGTGCCGGTAAGGTATACGCTGCTATTTCAAATAATTTATCGTCAAAGGTCATGGTAATTATGTTTAATTCTAATGCAAATTACGGGTAAATAAATTAATTTACAAATTAGATTCGAACTTGTTTGTATTCTCAATTGAATGGTTGATAACTTCTTTTGTATTAACCCCATTCATAATGTATTTTTGTAAGTTAGATAAATGAAATCATCCACTATGAAAGAAATGCAGCGGTATATCAGCCAATTAAACGAAGCCCAACAAGCCCCCGTATTGCAAAAAGACGGTCCAATGATTGTTATTGCAGGCGCCGGTTCTGGAAAAACACGTGTATTGACCGTTCGTATTGCTAATTTGATGAGTCAGGGTGTTGATGCCTTTAATATTCTAGCCTTAACCTTTACCAACAAAGCTGCAAGGGAAATGAAAAAGCGTATTGCAGATATTGTGGGCAACAATGAAGCTAAAAACCTTTGGATGGGAACTTTTCACTCGGTTTTTGCTAAGATATTACGTAGTGAAGCTGATAAACTGGGTTATCCGTCAAATTTTACGATTTACGATTCGCAGGATTCCTTACGCTGTTTAGGTAGTATCATTAAGGAGATGCAATTGGATAAAGACATTTATAAACCCAAACAAATATTAGGTCGCATTTCATCCTATAAAAATTCTCTAATTACTGTTAAAGCTTATTTCAATAATCTTGAATTGCAAGAAGCCGATGCCATGAGTAAAAAACCGCGTATGGGCGAAATTTATCAGAATTATGTGGAGCGTTGTTTTAAATCGGGCGCCATGGATTTTGACGATTTGTTATTGAAAACCAATGAGTTATTGAATTTATTTCCCGATGTATTGGCCAAATACCAAGACCGTTTTCGATACATCTTAGTGGATGAGTACCAAGATACCAACCATTCACAATATTTGATTGTTCGTGCCTTGTCAGATCGTTTTCAAAACATTTGCGTAGTAGGTGATGATGCCCAGAGTATTTATGCTTTCCGTGGGGCCAACATCAATAATATTTTAAATTTTCAGAAGGATTATGCCAATGTGCAATTGTATCGTTTGGAACAAAACTACCGTTCGTCAAAAAATATTGTAGAAGCTGCCAATAATGTCATCGATAAGAACAAAACGAAATTGGATAAAATTGTTTGGACCTCTAATGATGATGGCCCAAAAATTAAAGTCCACCGAAGTTTAACCGACGGCGAGGAAGGACGTTTTGTGGCGGCTACGATCTTTGAACAAAAAATGCAAAACCAAATGCTAAATGGTCAATTTGCAATATTGTATCGCACCAATGCACAATCGCGTGCGATGGAAGATGCGTTGCGTAAACGTGATATTCCCTACCGTATTTATGGTGGCTTATCCTTTTATCAAAGAAAAGAAATTAAAGATGTATTGGCTTATTTACGTTTGGTCATCAATCCGAAAGATGAAGAAGCACTCGTGCGTGTAATTAATTATCCTGCTAGAGGAATAGGAGATACCACCGTTGAAAAATTAACCGTTGCAGCCAATCATTACAAGCGTTCTATTTTTGAAGTAATGGAGCACATTGATAAAATTGATTTGAAACTTAATTCGGGTACAAAAAACAAGTTGAGCGATTTTGTAACCATGATCAAAAGCTTCCAAATTATTAATGACAATCAAGATGCTTTTTTCTTAACCGATCACGTCACAAAAAAAACCGGATTGGTTCAAGAATTAAAAAAAGATGGAACGCCAGAAGGAATAGCCAAAATTGAAAATATTGAGGAATTACTCAACGGTATTAAAGATTTTACTGAAGGCCAAAAAGAAATAGATGGTGCTCGTGGTGCTTTATCTGAATTTCTTGAAGATGTAGCCTTGGCAACTGACTTAGACAAAGATACCGGTGATGATGATCGGGTGGCTTTAATGACCATTCACTTAGCAAAAGGATTAGAGTTTCCTCATGTGTTTATTGTTGGACTAGAAGAAGATTTGTTTCCAAGTGCCATGAGTTTAAATACACGAAGCGAGCTAGAAGAAGAACGTCGTTTATTCTACGTTGCTTTAACCCGTGCCGAACATCAAGCGTATTTGACCTATGCGCAATCACGCTATAGATGGGGTAAATTAGTCGATAGCGAGCCTTCTCGATTTATTGAAGAAATCAACGACGAGTATTTAGAATATTTGAATCCGGTTGATTCGGGTTACCGTTATAAACCGGTTATGGATATTGATGTTTTTGGCGATATTGATAAAACCAAATTACGATTGGCTAAGCCTACTGCAGGAACACCACCAAAGAGCCCCTTAGCGCCAGAAGGAGGAATAAATATCCCAAGTATTAGAAAACTAAAACCACTTTCTAGTAATGCAGGAAGTTCTAATGTATCCGATTCCAATTTAGCTGTTGGGAATATTGTCATGCACGAACGTTTTGGAAAAGGACAGATAGTGAGCATGGAAGGTATTGGCGCCGATAAAAAAGCTGAAATTCGATTTGATGTAGGAGGATTAAAGAAATTGTTGTTGCGATTTGCGAAGTTGGAAGTCATAGGTTAACTGCTTTAAGCATTAAGCTTAAAGTGTAAAGCATAATATTATGTCACAATTCATAAAAATATACGAGGACAACCCTAATGAAGCAGCCATAAAAAAAGTGGTTGATGTGTTGAGAAATGGAGGTTTAGTGATTTATCCAACCGATACGGTTTACGGTTTAGGCTGCGATATTACCAATTCTCGTGCCTTAGAAAAGTTAGCTAAAATCAAAGGAATTAAGTTGGAAAAAGCAAATTTTTCCTTCGTTTGTTCTAGTTTGAGTAATCTTTCGGATTATGTGAAACAAATTGACACCTCGACTTTTAAAATTTTAAAGCGCGCTTTGCCTGGACCATATACATTCATTTTACCAGGAAATAACGATTTACCAAAGGAATTCAGAAAGAAAAAAACAGTCGGAATTCGTGTCCCAAATAATGCTATTGTCATTCAAATTGTAGAAATGCTTGGAAATCCAATTGTGTCTACTTCCATTCATGATGAAGACGATGTTATTGAATATTCGACCGATCCCGAATTAATTTTTGAAAAGTGGCAACATAAAGTTGAGGTAGTTATCGATGGCGGATATGGTGATAATTTGGCATCTACAATTATTGATTTGACAGGCCACGAACCCGAAGTCATTCGTGAAGGGAAAGGAAGTTTGGATATTTTATAAATTTTAATATGAAATTACTTTTTTACTTTTTTATTTTTCTACCAGCGGTTTTATTTTCACAGTTAAAGATACAGGGTTATGTTTATGATGAAAATGGGAAACCAATTATTGGTTCTTCTGTTTATGTTGATGGCACAACATTTGGAACATCATCTAATGAGTTTGGTTTTTTTTCAATGCAACTTCCGTCAAAAAGTAATTCAATATTAGTATTTAGAAATATAGGTTATAAGAACGAATTTATTGAGTTACAGAAAGTATCAGGAGTATTAAAAATTACACTTAAAAGAGATATAAAGGAGCTTAAAGAAGTAGTAATTGAAAAGAATCTTTTTTCAAGAAAACAGTTTATGCAACTATTTAAATCACAATTTTTAGGAGATAATAGAGCGGGTAAAAACTGTATAATTGAAAATGAAGATCAAATTTATTTTACTTATGATAAAATGAGCAATAAACTTATGGCATACTCAGATGAACCCATAACTATAATTAATAATTATCTGGGATATAAAATAAATTATCAATTACAAGATTTTCAATGTAAATTAAGTAGACTTAGTGTTCAAAAAGAGTTTGTTGTTAGTTGTCAATTTGGAGGAAATTCCATTTTTCAAGAAATAATTACTTCTAGTAAAATTCAGAAACGCCGACAACAATCCTATGAAGGATCCACTTTGCAGTTTTTTAGAAATTTACTAAACAATAACTGGAGTAAGGATAATTTTACCTTGTATAAAGGTAGTTTTCCTACAAATCCTAACGATCACTTTAAAGTAATCCCCTTGGATAAAAATTTTTATAAAATTGAAGTAATTTCAAAGAGTGATATAGTTGTTCAGGATCGTTTCATTTCACAATTTAATATCTTGTATAATAATAAAAGTCAATCAAAATTGATATTTTATATTTCTGAGTTTAATGTGGATTCTTATGGTGTTTATTCAAATTATGATAGTATTTTACTCTCAGGGGATATTTCAAAACAAAGAATTGGAGATTTATTGCCAACAAATTTTAATAAATAAAAAAAAACGCTTTCAAAATGAAAGCGTTTTTTTTATCGATGGATCAACTTATTTTTTCTCTAAGTTTTTCATTTCTTTTTCTAACATGTCATAAAATTGATCAATTTTAGGCATGATGATGATGCGAGTTCTTCTGTTTTTGGCTCTGTTAGCAGGAGTGTCATTAGCCACTAAAGGAATATAAGAGCTTCTACCCGCTGGAATCAATTGTTTCGGACTTACACCTAAATCATTTTGTAATACTCTAACAATTGAAGTCGCACGTTTTACAGATAAATCCCAGTTGTCTAATAAAACCGCATTTTTGATAGGTAAATTATCGGTGTGACTTTCTACCATACATTCAAAATCAGATTTGCTGTTGATTACTTTTGCAACTTTAGCCAAAACTGCCTTCGCGTTATCGCCTACTTCATAACTCCCTGATTTAAATAATAAGTTGTCGGCAATGGATATCATTACTACTCCTTTTTCAACATTGATATTGATATCTGGATCATCGATACCAACCTCTCGTTTTAAACTGGTAACTAAAGCCAATGTTACACTGTCTTTACGAGTCAATGCATCTTGTAAACGATTGATTTTTAAATCTTTCTCTTTTAAACTTTCTAATGATTTCTCTAAATTTTGAGAATTTTGAGCTGTCAATACAGTCAACTCTTTAGAATTACTTATCAATTCGGTATTATTTTGTTTCAAATAATCTAATTGTTTTGTTAGTGCCTCTTGTTCAGTTAAACATACATTAAGTTTAACGGTTGCTGTATTTAACAATTCCTGAATTTCTTTGTTTTTGTTTTCCAATAAAGCAAATTTCTTCTTCGATACACAAGAAGTTAGCGAAATTGAAGTCAATGTGATGATTAACAATACTTTTTTCATGATATAGATAATTTTTACAAATTTATAAATAAGTTTAAGGAAATAAAAATATTATACATAAACTCTTGTTAAAATAATTCAGCAAATTTCTTGCCGTTTTTCAAAAAATAGGAAACAACAATACTGGAAACCTTATAATAATCCTGTTTTTGAATATTGTTTCTTTTAAAATAATAGATTTTGGCTAATTTATAAAAGGCGAAATGGGCATGTATGATGGCCAAACAATGTTTGAATTTTCCTTTAAAAATGAATTGAATCCCAGCCAATCCATCTAGACATAAACGTAATAAAAGTACAAAAAACAGTTTATCTTTGGGTAAATTTTTGGTTAGCATAAGTAATGAATTTCTGAAATTCAAATACGTTTTCATTGGATTTCCTTCATTTAAAGTTGCTCCTCCCACATGGTAAACGATTGATTTAGGTGTGTATTTTACACTATATCCTACATTGAAGGCTCGCCAACACAAGTCAATTTCTTCTTGATGGGCAAAAAATGTCGCATCAAATCCATTCAATTGGTGAAACACTGTTCTCCGAATAAAAAAACATGCCCCAGTTGCCCAAAAAATTGGTGTTTCATCCTCATATTGATGTAAATCTTCTTCTATAGTGTCAAAAATTCTACCCCTACAAAATGGATATCCAAATTTATCTATAAAACCACCAGCAGCACCAGCATATTCAAAATGGTTTTTCTTTTTATAATCGAGTAATTTAGGTTGTATAATTGCTACTTCAGGTTGTGTATCAAATAAATGTAAAATAGGAGCAAGCCAATTTTCAGTTACTTCAATATCTGAATTCACTAAAGCATAATATTCTTCTTCTACAAACTGTAAAGCTTCGTTGTAGCCCATTGCAAAACCAAAATTGCCAGTATTTTGAATAATTTTAACCGATTGAAATTGAGAAGTAATCACTTCAATGGAAGTATCCGTCGAAGCATTGTCAACTACATAAATTGTGGCTTCATTTGAATGAGCTAGTACTGAGGGTAAAAACTGCTCGAGTAATTTGGCTCCGTTCCAATTTAATATGACTACAGCTATTTTTTTCAAGTGTTTTTTTGTTTCAGGTTTGAAGTTTCAAGTTGTTTTGATTTCAAAAAAAGTCTTACAGTATTCATCTTCCAGTACTCATCATTTATATTCTGGAAGTTCTTTTAAGAAAATGTACTTCTCATTCTCAAAATCCATTTGACAAAAATAATGATTTATACCATTGGTTAGCATTAAATATTTTGCCTTTAGTACTAAGTTGTAACGTGCAATTTGATCAAAAGTTTGTTGGGTAATAGCAACTTCGGGTGCTTTGCATTCAATTAATAAAAATATTTCTCCATTTGGTTGAAATACAACGACATCGTATCGCTTATTTAACGTATTAATTTTAATTAATTTTTCAATATTAATACAAGATTTTGGGTATTTGTTGTCCTGTATTAAATAGTGTAACGTGTGTTGGCGCACCCATTCTTCTGGAGTAAGAAGAATAAATTTTTTTCTAATTTCATCGAAGATAGCTACGTTATTTTCACTATTTTTGAACCGAAACGAATACGTTGGAAAATTCAACTTTTTCATGAAACAAAAATAGTTATTTTATACGAACTGCCAACAGCTACTGAACACTGAATACAAAATTATGGATGAAGTAATTCAAATTACGAAAGACATCAAAGCTGGTAACCTCAAGCCCATTTATTTTTTAATGGGAGAAGAACCTTATTATATTGATAAATTGACAGATTTCATTGAGCAAAATGTATTAGAAGAACAGGATCGAGATTTCAATCAATCTATTTTATATGGCCGTGATGTTACCATAGAAGATGTGATTGGTACTGCAAAGCGGTATCCTATGATGGCCGATCGTCAAGTAGTTATTGTAAGAGAAGCACAAGAACTATCTCGAACCATTGACAAATTGGAAGCCTACGCCGAAAATCCTCAGATTACAACTGTTTTGGTATTTGCTTACAAGTACAAAACCTTGGACAAGCGAAAAAAAATAACGAAATTATTGGATAAAGTGGGTGTAGTTTATGAAAGTAAAAAACTCTACGAAAATCAAGTTGGCGAATGGATCAAACGTATTTTAGAAAGTCAAGGATATGGTATTGAGCCAAAGGCGGCAGCAATTTTAGTGGAATTTTTGGGAACCGATTTGTCTAAAATCAATAATGAATTAGAAAAATTAAAAATTATTTTACCGAAAGGACATATGTTTACGCCAATCGATATAGAGGAAAATATTGGCTTTAGTAAAGACTTTAATAATTTTGAATTGCGCAAGGCAATTGGTGAAAAAAATCAGGTTAAATCCTATCAAATCATTGATTATTTTGCTCAAAATCCCAAAGATAATCCTTTAGTCGTTACTACTGGCTTGGTGTTTGGCTTCTTTTCGCAATTGTTGCAATATCACGGACTCAAAGATAAATCGCAAATGAATGCCGCCAAAGTATTAAAAGTAAATCCATTTTTCGTTAAGGATTATGAGGTGGCGTTTCGAAATTATCCTATGAAGAAAGTAAGTACGATTGTTGCTGCACTTCGAACTATAGATTTGAAAAGCAAAGGAGTGGGTGCTGCCTCTACTTCACAGCACGATTTGTTAAAGGAACTTTTGATCACAATTTTTAATTGAAATCCATTCATTAAAAGTGATAAAATTTGTAACTTCGCGTCCCTTACACATGTAATTTAATATCAAAAGAGTATGTCAATGAACAAGAATACAGTATTAGCTTGGGCAACCTTTATTATGGTGCTTATGGGCTTGATTTTAATTGGATTAGGGATTTATCGCTATGCCGATGTTGCGGGTTGGGGATTTGCTTCTGTTGGAGTAGGATTCTTAGCAAACGCTTGGGTTTTTAATGCCTTAAAAGGTAGAGTTTAATATTAATTTGAATTACGAATTCCGTAAATCATAATAACAAAAACACATAACTATGTCAGATGATAAGAAAGTAATTTTCTCAATGCAAAAATTGAGTAAAAGTTATCCGGGTGCCGATAAACAAGTTTTAAAAAATATCTATTTGAGTTTCTTTTACGGAGCTAAAATTGGTATTCTGGGTCTTAATGGTTCTGGAAAATCTTCCTTGCTGAAAATTATTGCAGGCGTTGATAAAAATTTTCAAGGCGATGTGGTTTTTCAACCCGGTTACACTGTTGGTTATTTAGAACAAGAACCGCAATTAGACGAAACAAAAACGGTTATTGATATTGTACGTGAAGGTGCTGCTGAAACATTTGAATTATTAGCCGAATTTAATAAAATTAACGACGATTTTGGTTTACCTGAAGTATATGAGAATCCAGAAAAAATGGAGAAACTTATGGATCGTCAAGCGGAATTGCAAGACAAAATTGATGCTTGCGGTGCTTGGGAAATTGATACTAAGTTAGAAATTGCCATGGATGCACTTCGTACGCCAGATCCTGAAACACCAATTAATGTGTTGTCTGGTGGAGAGAAGCGTCGTGTGGCTTTATGTCGTTTGTTATTACAACAACCCGACGTATTATTGTTAGATGAGCCAACCAACCACTTGGATGCCGAATCGGTACTTTGGTTAGAACAGCATTTAGCTCAATATTCCGGAACTGTAATTGCTGTTACACACGATAGATATTTCTTAGATAATGTTGCAGGTTGGATATTAGAACTTGATAGAGGTGAAGGTATTCCATGGAAAGGAAATTACTCGTCTTGGTTAGAGCAAAAATCTAATAGAATGGCTCAAGAAGAAAAAGTAGCCTCTAAAAGAAGAAAAAATTTAGAACGCGAATTAGACTGGGTACGTCAAGGTGCAAAAGGCCGTCAAACCAAACAAAAAGCACGTTTACAGAATTACGATAAATTATTAAACGAAGATCAAAAAGAATTAGACGAGAAATTAGAAATTTACATTCCTAATGGACCTCGTTTGGGAACTAATGTAATTGAAGCCAAAAGTGTAGCGAAAGCATTTGGCGATAAATTATTATACGACGATTTAAATTTTGTATTGCCACAAGCAGGTATTGTTGGAATTATTGGTCCAAATGGAGCTGGTAAATCTACCATATTCAAAATGATTATGGGGGAACAAAAAGCAGATGCTGGAACTTTTGAAATTGGAGAAACAGTTAAAATTGCTTATGTAGATCAATCGCATTCTAATATTGATGTGAATAAAACGCTCTGGGAAAACTTTTGTGATGGACAAGAATTAATTATGATGGGTGGTCGTCAAGTTAATTCTCGTGCCTATTTATCTCGTTTTAATTTTGGCGGAAGCGATCAAAATAAAAAAGTTGCTACATTATCTGGTGGAGAACGTAACCGTCTTCATTTAGCCATGACCTTAAAAGAAGAAGGAAATGTATTGTTACTCGATGAGCCAACTAATGATTTAGATGTAAACACGCTTCGTGCCTTGGAAGAAGGTTTGGAAAATTTTGCAGGTTGTGCCGTGATTATTTCGCACGACAGATGGTTCTTAGACCGTGTTTGTACACACATTTTAGCATTTGAAGGTGATTCACAAGTATATAGTTTTGAAGGAAGTTTTACCGAATATGAAGAAAATAAACGCAAGCGTCTTGGAAAAGATGTGACGCCAACTCGAATTAAATACAAGAAATTGATTCGATAATTGATAAAAAAAACGCTGGTTAATACCAGCGTTTTTTGTTTTTCTTTGATGCTTCCGATTTTCTAGAATTGGAATTCGGATTCATTTTATTTTTGTCTTTATTGCGTAAATCAGGTTTTGCATCCGGATTTACATCTTCATCTTTCCAAGTAAACGGATGATCAGTAACCACTTTAACTTTCATTCGAATTAATTTCTCAATGTCTTGCCAATAGGGTTTTTCGTCTTTTCCACAAAATGAAATGGCCAGACCTGAATTTCCGGCTCTTCCGGTACGACCGATACGATGCACATAGGTTTCAGAAATATTTGGAATATCAAAATTAATTACAAACGGCAGTTGTTCAATATCTATTCCTCGCGCTGCAATATCAGTAGCAACAAGAATATCAATTTCTTTATTTTTGAATTGCTCGAGTACACGTTGGCGCGCGTTTTGTGATTTATCACCGTGAATGGCTTCTGCTTTTATACTCGCTTTTTTCAACACTTTTACAATATTATCTGCTCCGTGTTTTGTGCGCGTAAATACTAACGCATTGCTTAAACTTTCTTGGATAATGAGTTGTTTTAACAGCAAACGTTTGTCGTCTTTATTGACAAAATAAACTTTTTGAGAAACATTTTCGGCCGTACTTGAAATGGGCGTTACCGAAATATACTTAGGTTTGGTTAAAAAAGTATCTGCCAATTCTCGAATAGCTAACGGCATCGTTGCAGAAAACAATAGGGTTTGGCGATTGTCGGGGGTAAGCTTGATGATTTTTTTAACATCGTTTATGAATCCCATATCCAACATTTGATCGGCTTCATCGAGAACCAAGTGGTGCATGTGATTTAGATCAATAAATCCTTGTTTATGAAGATCTAATAATCGTCCAGGAGTAGCAATTAATACATCGACTCCATTTTTCAATTCGTTCACTTGTGGCACTTGGTTGACACCACCAAAAATCACTAATGATTTGACATTGGTATATTTGCCATAGGTTTTAAAACTTTCGTCGATTTGTATGGCCAACTCACGAGTTGGAGTCACCACTAAGGTTCGAATATGTTTTGCTTTTTTTGCGGAACCGACAATGCGATGGATTAAGTTTAGAATAGGAATAGCAAACGCTCCGGTTTTACCGGTACCAGTTTGTGCACAAGCCACTAAGTCTTGTCCAAGTAATATTTCGGGTATGGCTTGTTCTTGAATAGGCGTTGGATTAGAATAACCTTCCTCTTCCAAAGCTTGTTGGATATTGTTGTAAAGTTTTAAATCGTTAAATGTCATATAAAATAATTAGTCTCTTGC
>NZ_JBILKB010000023.1:0-27442 GCF_044376915.1 Flavobacterium sp. | reverse complement strand
ATAAATGGTTAAAGTATCCGAGTTGCGATTTTCTATTTTTGCAGAAAAACTAACTTTTCCTGGTGTTTGAGCAAAGGAAATACTACTCAATAACAAGAATAAAACTGTGATTTTTTTCATAATTAAATGTGTAAGGTTTTGGTAAAAATAAGATAATAATTACGATTCTAGAAAAAATGAGAGAATATAATTTCTCCTTTTAAATTAAACTTTTCTTTTTTGTTCTTACTTTTGCATAAAATTTATTACAATGTACAGAAGTCATACTTGTGGCGCTCTAAATGCCTCACATATCAATACAGAAGTTACCCTTGCAGGATGGGTGCAAAAATCGAGAGATAAAGGATTTATGATTTGGGTCGACTTGCGAGATCGATATGGAATTACGCAATTAATTTTTGACGAACAAAGAACCGATAAAGCGGTATTTAGTCGCGCGAAATCATTGGGTAGAGAATTTGTAATCCAAGTCAAAGGAACTGTTATTGAGCGTGAATCTAAAAACGCAAATATGGCTACTGGTGAAATCGAAATATTAGTCACCGAATTAAACATATTAAACGAAGCGCAACTTCCTCCCTTTACCATTGAAGACGAAACCGATGGTGGTGAAGACATTCGCATGAAATATCGTTACTTAGACATCCGAAGAAATCCGGTTAAAAACAATTTATTGTTCCGTCATAAAGTATCGATGGAAGTAAGAAAATACCTTTCTGACCAAGGTTTTTGTGATGTTGAAACACCTTATTTAATCAAATCTACTCCAGAAGGAGCGCGTGATTTTGTGGTACCTAGTAGAATGAACGAAGGACAATTTTATGCCTTACCACAATCGCCACAAACGTTCAAACAATTATTAATGGTAGGCGGAATGGATAAATATTTCCAAATTGTAAAATGTTTCCGTGATGAAGATTTACGTGCCGACCGCCAACCCGAATTTACACAAATTGACTGCGAAATGGCATTCGTAGAACAAGAGGATATCCTTACTATGTTTGAAGGATTAACCCGCCATTTACTGAAAGAAATTAAAGGTGTTGAAGTGGCAAAATTTCCTAGAATTACCTACGATTATGCCATGAAAACCTACGGTAACGACAAACCCGATATTCGTTTTGAAATGAAATTTGGGGAATTGAATGCCGTGTCACAACATAAAGATTTTCCTGTATTTAATTCGGCCGAATTGGTTGTAGGAATCGCTGCCCCTGGGTGCGCTAATTATACTCGGAAAGAAATTGATGCTTTGATTGATTGGGTAAAACGCCCACAAATTGGCGCTTCAGGAATGGTCTATGTAAAATATGAAGAAGATGGTTCGTTTAAATCATCTGTGGATAAATTTTACGACCAAGAAGATTTAAAAAAATGGGCCGAAATTACCCAAGCAAAACCAGGCGATTTAATATTAGTATTGTCGGGTGGTGCCGATAAAACAAGAACGCAATTATCAGCACTTCGAATGGAAGTAGCTACGCGTTTAGGATTAAGAAAATCGGATGAATTTGCGCCGTTATGGGTGGTAGATTTTCCGTTATTGGAATGGGATGAAGAAAGCGGAAGATACCACGCAATGCACCATCCTTTTACTTCGCCAAAACCAGAAGACATGGCGTTAATTGAAACCGAACCTGGAAAAGTGCGTGCCAATGCCTATGACATGGTCCTAAACGGAAATGAAATTGGTGGTGGTTCTATTCGTATACACGATCGCGATTTACAAAGCCGAATGTTTGATTTGTTAGGTTTTAGTAAAGAACAAGCCCAAGCACAATTTGGATTTTTAATGAACGCCTTTGAATTTGGTGCTCCGCCTCATGGTGGACTAGCTTTTGGATTGGATCGATTGGTTTCCATTTTAGGAGGACAAGAGACGATTCGTGATTTCATTGCATTCCCTAAAAACAATTCGGGTAGAGATGTAATGATTGATGCGCCATCAACGATAGATGCCTCCCAATTAAATGAATTGCATATTCAACTCGATTTGAAATCTTGAAACTAACTGATTATCAATATTTTTGAAATATTTTTAACTTTTTCTTGTTCGTGTCGTAAATAAGTATATCTTTGACCATTATTAATTTTTTACAATACAAAATGAGAACAGGTAAAGTTAAGTTCTTCAATGAATCAAAAGGGTACGGTTTTATTACAGATGATGAAACTGGAAACGACATTTTCGTTCACGCTAGCGGAATGAAAGTTGAATCTTTAAACGAAGGTGACGCTGTAAGTTACGAAGAAGAAGAAGGAAGAAAAGGTAAAGTAGCTGCTCAAGTAGTAGTTATCGAATAATATATAATTATTTTTTGATTACCTAAAAAATTAAAGTCCCGATTCATCGGGACTTTTTTTATGCACAGTTATTTAAAATTGTATTTCATTCCAAATAAGACATTCCCTTTTGGCATGGGAACAAAGGTGTTTTCAAAATACTCCGTATTGAATATATTTTGAACTAACATATTAATTTCAATATTTTTACTTCTAAAAGTAGTATTCAAATCATAAACATTATAAGATATTCTAGAAGTTCTCTCTACATATCGATATGAAATATTTTGGCTAAATCCTTTAAATAATTGGATATTATAATTAAAAACCATTTGATGACGCATAGAATTAATACCATTTTTTGACGTTAAATTAGTATCGATATTATCATCAATATAAGTATAGCCTATATTAAGCTGATTTTTAATTTTCTTCCATGTGAAATTATACTTCAAAGAAGATTCAAAACCTTTTGTTTCAACATTAACATTAACAGGCCTCCAGAAATCAGCAGGAGTTGCTCTTCTGTAATCAATAAAATTTTCTGTATTTCTATTAAAAAATGCTGCGTTGAGATCAATTGAATTAGCATGATACTTTAATCCTAACTCTTGTGCAAAAGCTCTTTCTGCTTCTAAATTTGGATTTCCTAATGTTGATGGATCACTGTAATTTAAATCCGTATAAGTGGGTACTCTGTAAGTATATCCCACATTACTATATATACGTATCCTATCCGATAATTTCAAACCTAAATCAATACCTGGAAAAGCGCTGTTATCAAAATCTGAGAAATATGAAACCGCAACACCTGGTGTAATATCTACTACTTTATCAAACAATTCAAAACGATGTTCTAGGAATAACGTAGTAATTTCTCTTTCGGCATCTCCTAAGTTATTGCTTTGAATCATATATTTTGAAAATTCAAGACCAAAACCAGTGATACCTATTTTTGATTCGTAAGAACCATTAAATTCTCCCGCAATTTTATTTGTAATATGTAAATTTCTGTAAATCGACGGATTGGTTCTAATAAAAATATATTCATCTTGATTTCTTCTCCAATATACTCTTGGTTTAAAAGTAAAATTTCCTTTTTTAAATTCAGTAGAAAGTCCAATCAAACTTGCTTGCGTTACCTCATATGGCAAAGCAGCAGCACTTGTAACCCCATAAAAATTTTGAGCTCCAAATTCACGTTCAGAATAGGCAGAAATAAGATTTATTGGTAATTTTGATTTGTTAAGTTGGCTTCTTATTACAAAATTTGTATGATCAAAATCGGTGTTTTTTCTATAGCCATCAGAAGATTGCTTTGAAAAGTGAAACAAATGATTGCTGTCTTCCAAGTTAACAGCACCCGTAACTTCTGCTATGAATTGACCAAATGAACCTCCTTGAATCTTAGCAACAATAGAATTCTCTTTAGTGTCATTTGTTACAATATTAATCGCTCCAGTAAAAGCATTTTGTCCAAAAATACGAGCAGCAGGCCCTTTAATGATTTCTATTCTTTTAATGACTTCAATTGGCAAAGCTAAATTCATGGTATGATGACCTGTTTGAGGATCGTCAACTTTAAAACCATCAATTAGTAATAAGGTTTGGTCAAAACTTCCACCTCTAATGTATAAATCGGCTTGCATACCGTTGATACCTTGGCGTCTTACATCAATTCCTGCGACTTGTTGTAATGCATCAGCAATATTAGTAACGCCTAATTTTTTAATATCTTCTGCTGTAATGATTTGAATCGTTCTTGAATTTTCATTAAACGGTAAATCTATTCGAGTAGACGAAACAATAATATTACTTAAGGTGTCTAATTCTTGTGCATTAGATACTATAAATGAAAGGAAAAATACTGCTAGCAAAAAATATCTTTTCATAGGATATATTTTAGTTTAGAAATGTCTTTTTGATTTAAAAAAAAAGTCCTGCATAAGCAAGACTTTTATTTACTATATGCTTAGCTTTTTAATCGGCTAATACAATAATTTTATTTTCGTTCATTTCAATTGTTCCAGATGCAATAGGCAACCAATAGGTTTGCTCATTTACTTTATTGAATTTTGAAACAAATTCTTTTTCAATAGCCATATTTTGAGCATTAATTTTCACGTTCCCTTTGCCTAATAAAGAAACAACAGGTGCGTGATTGTTTAGCATTTGAAACTCACCGTTAATACCAGGAACCGATACCGAAGTAACTTCTCCTTTGAATAATGTAGCTTCTGGTGATACTATTTCTAAAATCATAATTTAGGTTTAAAATTTGAAGTTTATCAAGCTTCGCTTGATTTATGCTTCTGCTAACATTTTTTGACCGGCTTCAATAGCTTCTTCAATGGTTCCTTTAAGGTTAAATGCTGCTTCAGGTAAGTGATCTAACTCACCGTCAATAATCATATTAAATCCTTTAATAGTATCTTTGATATCAACCAATACTCCCGGAATACCCGTAAATTGTTCTGCTACGTGGAACGGTTGTGACAAGAAACGTTGTACGCGACGTGCACGAGAAACCGCTAATTTATCATCTTCAGATAACTCTTCCATACCTAAGATGGCGATGATATCTTGTAATTGTTTGTATTTTTGAAGAATCTCTTTTACTCTTTGAGCACAGTCATAATGTTCTGCACCTAAAATTTCTGGAGTTAAGATACGAGAAGTAGAATCCAATGGATCTACCGCTGGATAAATTCCTAACTCAGCAATTTTACGAGACAATACGGTTGTTGCATCTAAGTGAGCAAACGTAGTTGCTGGTGCTGGATCCGTTAAGTCATCCGCAGGTACGTATACCGCTTGAACTGAAGTAATAGATCCTTTTTTGGTAGACGTAATACGCTCTTGCATAGCTCCCATCTCAGTAGCTAATGTTGGTTGGTATCCTACCGCAGATGGCATACGACCTAATAAAGCCGATACTTCAGAACCTGCTTGTGTAAAACGGAAGATATTATCAACGAAGAACAATACATCTTTCCCTTGGTCAGAACCAGCTCCATCACGGAAATATTCTGCGATAGATAATCCTGAAAGTGCTACACGAGCACGAGCTCCAGGTGGCTCATTCATTTGTCCGAAAACGAAAGTAGCTTTTGACTCTCTCATTCCTGGCATATCAACTTTAGATAAATCCCATCCTCCATTTTCCATAGAGTGCATGAATTCATCACCATATTTTATAATTCCAGACTCTAGCATCTCACGAAGTAAGTCATTTCCTTCACGTGTTCTCTCTCCTACTCCTGCGAATACAGAAAGTCCACCGTGACCTTTTGCGATATTGTTGATCAACTCCTGAATTAATACTGTTTTACCTACTCCGGCACCGCCAAATAATCCAATTTTTCCTCCTTTTGCATAAGGTTCAATAAGGTCGATTACTTTAATACCTGTAAATAAAACTTCAGAAGAAGTAGATAAGTCTTCAAATTTAGGCGCTGTTCTATGAATTGGTAAACCGTTTGCGCCAGCTTTTGGTAAATCACCTAAACCATCAATTGCATCACCAATTACATTAAATAAACGACCAAAAACGTCTGCTCCAATTGGCATTTGAATTGGCGCACCAGTAGCAACTACTTCTACACCTCTTGCTAAACCATCTGTTGAGTCCATAGAAATGGTACGCACAGTGTTTTCACCAATGTGAGATTGAACTTCTAGTACTAATAAAGTACCGTCTTTTTTAGTGATTTCTAATGAATCGTAAATTTTAGGTAATTCAGCATTTGCGTCATTAAACACGACGTCAACAACTGGCCCGATAATTTGTGCAACTTTTCCTGTGATTCTAGACATTGCTTATGTATTTATTTAATAGCTAATTAATGTTGGAAATTGATGTATTTTTCCGAGTGCAAAGATAGTTTTTTTTGAAACAATTTTGCAATATATTTTTTGAATTTTTTACAAGAAAAAAGCGAAATTTTTCAATTTCGCTTTTAAAATGTTATTCCACCGTAACTGATTTTGCTAAATTTCGGGGTTGATCTACATTACATCCTCTTAAAACAGCAATATGGTACGACAGCAATTGAAGCGGTATCGTGGTCAACAACGGAGTAAAGGGCTCGTTGGTTTCCGGTATTTCAATAACGTGGTCGGCTAAGGCTTTGACTTGCGTGTCGCCTTTCGTCACTACGGCAATAATTTTACCGCTTCTCGATTTAATCTCTTGTATATTACTTACTACTTTATCATAATGTCCTTTGTTTGGTGCAATTACGATAACAGGCATATGTTCGTCGATTAGTGCAATCGGACCGTGTTTCATTTCAGCTGCTGGATAGCCTTCGGCATGAATATAGGAAATCTCTTTTAACTTCAAGGCCCCTTCTAAAGCAACCGGAAAATTATATCCTCTTCCTAAATACAAACAGTTCGAGGCATCTTTATATATTTCAGCAATTTGTTTGGCAACATCATTGGTCAACAAGGCTTCCTGAACTTTTTCTGGCATCAATTCTAATTCCAATAAATAGCGTTGGTAATCAGAATTAGACATGGTTCCTTTTGCTTTTGCCAACCGTAGGGCTAACAACGTAAGAATGGTAATTTGAGTCGTAAACGCTTTAGTAGACGCTACTCCAATTTCTGGCCCAGCATGGGTATAAGCACCCGCATGGGTTTCACGAGAAATAGATGAGCCTACTACATTACAAACACCAAAAACAAAAGCGCCATTTTCCTTGGCTAATTTAATTGCGGCTAATGTATCTGCCGTCTCCCCCGATTGTGAAATAGCAATAACTACGTCATCTTTGTTGATGATGGGGTTTCGGTATCTGAATTCGGAAGCGTATTCTACCTCAACAGGTATTCTTGAAAATTCTTCAATGATGTATTCAGCAACTAATCCTGCATGCCAAGAGGTGCCACAGGCAACAATCAAAATGCGTTTCGCATTTAAGAATTTTTCAATATTATCTTCCACACCTGACATTTGAATGATGCCTTTGTTTGCCAAAAGTCTTCCTCTGTAGGTATCTTTAATTACATTGGGTTGTTCATAGATTTCTTTCATCATGAAATGATCATACCCGCCTTTTTCAATTTGCTCTAAGTTCAATTGAAGCTCTTGAATGTAAGGATCTACTAATGAATCATCTTTGATTTTTCTAACTTTTAAGGGCTTGTGTAATCGCACAATGGCCATTTCTTCATCTTCTAGATAAATGGCATTTGACGTATATTCAATAAAAGGAGTCGCATCAGAAGCAATAAAAAACTCGTCTTCGCCAATTCCAATAGCTAAAGGACTTCCCAAACGGGCTACTATGATTTCATCGGGTTTTTCAACATCGATAACCGCTATAGCATAGGCTCCAATTACTTGATTTAAAGCTATTTGAACTGCTTTTCCTAATTTGCAATTTTCTTTTTTCTTAACTTCTTCAATTAAATTAACCAAAACTTCCGTGTCGGTATCCGATTTGAAAGTATAGCCTCGTTTGATTAATTCTTGCTTTAAGGGCTCATAATTTTCAATGATCCCGTTGTGTATGATGACTAATTTTCCGGAATTGGAAAAATGCGGATGCGAATTGACATCGTTTGGAACCCCGTGGGTAGCCCAACGTGTATGTCCCATTCCAATTTTTCCAAAAAGAGTTTGTTCTTTTCCGGATTTTGCTTCTAAGTCAGAAACTTTTCCTTTGGTTTTAGATAATTTTAAAGCATTGCCGTCATACAATACAATTCCGGCACTATCATAACCTCTATATTCTAATCGATGTAATCCTTTAATGATCACAGGATAAGCGTCTCTATGGCCTATATAGGCTACAATTCCACACATATATTATTCGTTAGGTTTGGTAAAATATATCTCTAATTTTAATTTTTTGGCCACGTTAGGATCACTTGCTGGAATTTTTGTTCCATACAATATGGTTCCTAAAGGGCTCATTACCGTTGAAACCGGAATGAATGGGACCTGACTCGTTCCAATTGTAATTGGATTGGTCGGATTGATAGCTGCATTCGCTGGCGAATTGATATCCTCAATTACGGCAACCCCTAAACGGACATTGTCATCATAATTGGTATTTTCGTTCTTAATCAATTGGCGGATGTATTCGGTCAGTCGCACTTTGTATTTAATTCCTTTTTTATTCCCATTAGCATCAGCAACCGTTTCTCTTTCAATTAAACCACCAAAAGCCCCTTTATTCTTTTTAGGGGTAGTCCCGTTGGAGTTATCGGCATTGTAATCAAGAATTGGTTTGTGATTGGTAGCGTCAAAAATATAAATACGCTCGGGCTCTACTTGCTTCGTATTTGAAAGTGTAGCTTGTTGATAAAGTGCCGATTGATCTATATAAAAAATAAGATTTGCCTCATTTACTAACCATCGGTTTAGTTTCATATTGATGCGCAATTCTTCTAATTCATCGGGGATACCATTTCCATTTGGTTCTGGAACCATAACATCATTGACTGCTTTTTTTACATCCGGTCCAAATACATCTAGGAAAGCAACCGAACCGTTTCCTCCTTTGAGGTATATACGTTCATCGCCATTTAACACGTCTGAACTGGCTAATTTAGCTTGATAATCTGCTGATTTTGTATGCTCAATAAAATTGATGCAATTCGCTCTTTTGGCAGTAGATGATTTATATCCCATTTGCAAATTCAACACCTTTCTTGTTCTAGTTGGATTGGGTGCTTCAGTAGTAGGAGCCACATTTGAGGCTTTGAAAATTATCTTGATTTCAGCCGATGAAAAATCCAACATGGCAAGCGCTCCTTGATCGGGAGTAATCGCCTCCACCTCAAACAACAATCCTCTAAAATGATTTTTAAATACATTGTTGTTAAACAAGGCCCCAGATGCTGCGGCATCTAATATTTTTTGCTGGAAAAAACTATTTTTCAAATCGAGCCAAATGCCGGGCAACTTGCGTTCTTTAATAATTCTTAATGCCGGATTGTTTTGATCTGCCAAAACTGCCCCAGAATCATTCAAATACTCCCCATTTCCATTTGTTTTGTAGATATAAATTTCTTTATTGTTGATCAAGAACTCTTCGTTTTGAGCGACATTAGAACTGTTGTTTAACAATTCAGTACCTTTGTAAGCATCAACTAAAAATTTCTCATTGGAGAAATACTTTTGCGCACTTTCAAAATCGGTATCCGGATCATAATCTCTTAAAAAATATTTATTTTCGTATACATGAAGTTTAAATTTAGCCGTTTCAGCATACCCATAAACGGAATCCAATTCATATATTTTTTCGCCGGTATCCGAGGTAGATTTAAGCGTACTGAAATAAGGAACATGCAAATAAACCGAATCAATTACAGGTTGAAAGCCTAAAGTAGGATTACCACTTGAAAGTTCTACTTGCGACACAAATTGTGCTTTAGTAGTTCCGAAATAAGGGTCTTTATAGATTCCTAAAGCATTGATGGGTAAATTATTGGTTTGAACAGGACCTGTTGCCTTTGAATAGGCTTTTAAATGTTGTACTTCATATTTTTCAAGGGTAAAATTATGATCATCTACTAAATCAGAACCCATTGAATTAAAATCTTTATCACAAGATACTAATCCAAATATCACTACAAATAATGCAATTCCTTTAATTAAACTATTCTTCATATTATAAAACTTGATTCTTAATGAATGAAGGATAGGTTTCCTTCATACTTTCTTTAGAGCTGAAAGGTAAAAAAGGTTTGTTCGAACTTTCTATAAATTTTGTTAAAGTTGGAGAAAGCACTTCAGAACCCGAAACTACTGCATCTGAATGCAAAACCGAAAGCTTCATTAGGTTTTCATAATTTGGTTTTTCAATCACCCCAACAGCATCTTTTTCTATGGCATCAAACAACACTTTATCCAATAATTTTGCATCCAATTCGCCTTCAAAACCATGTTCATATACCGAAGTAACAATTTTAGTTTCTGCAAAAATACCTTCGTCTTTGTAATAATGTTTCAGGTAAACCGGTAATAAAGCTGCCATCCAACCGTGCACATGAATAACATCGGGAACCCAATTTAATTTTTTAACCGTTTCAACTACTCCTTTGGCAAAGAAAATAGCGCGCTCGTCATTATCAGAATACAAAACGCCTTCTTCGTCTGAAAAAGTAGCTTTTCGCTTAAAATATTCATCATTATCAATAAAATAAACCTGTATTCTTTCTTTTGGAATTGAAGCCACTTTAATGATGAGAGGCATATCCATATCGTTTACTACTAAATTCATTCCGGATAAACGAATTACTTCATGCAATTGATGCCTTCTTTCGTTAATATTACCATATCTAGGCATAAAAATTCGTATTTGTCCTCCCAAATCATTAATCATTTTAGGCATTTCATACGATTGTAACGACACTTCGTTCTCCGCTAAATAAGGCACCACTTCAGATGATACATACAATATCCTCTTGTCTTCCATAATGTATTCTTGTTAATTATTGTTTTAAAAAACCTTGCAAAATTACAAAATTTTATGGATTTATCCACTAAAATAGTAAGTTTGCATCAGAATTAACCCGAATTAAAATGCTCATTTTTAATAAAAAGTCCGAATTAAGTGCTTTTTTAAGCCCATTCATCGATCAACACAAATCGATTGGATTTGTACCTACTATGGGTGCCCTGCATCAAGGACACTTGTCTTTGCTTGAAAAATCACTGGCTGAAAACGATATTACTGTAATGAGTATTTTTGTAAATCCTACCCAATTTAACAATGCAGAGGACCTAGACAAATACCCTCGAACCCTTGAAGAAGATATCAAAAAAATGAGCCAACTTAGCCATTCCATTATAGTATATGCTCCTGAAATTTCTGATATTTATGAAGGAAATACCGTTTCAGAATCTTTTGAATATGATGGCTTGGAACACCAAATGGAAGGAAGGCACCGCCCCGGCCATTTTGACGGAGTAGGGACCATCGTAAAACGCTTGTTTGAAGTTGTAAAACCTGCAACGGCCTATTTTGGAGAAAAAGACTTTCAACAACTACAAATTGTAAAGAAATTAGTCGACAAACATGCACTACCGGTAAATATAATAGGTTGTCCCATCTATCGTGAAAAAAGCGGCCTGGCCATGAGTTCAAGAAACGAACGTCTTTCTATGAATGCCCGAAAAAAAGCGGCGATCGTTTTCGAAATTTTGCAGCTGGCAAAAAAAACTTTTTCCGAAAAATCAATTTCAGATACAATTGCCTTCGTAAAAACCGAATTTGAAAAGCATCCCGAATTTGAATTAGAATATTTTGAAATTACAGATGAAGCCACGCTCTTATCGGCTGATAGTAAAGTTTCTAATCAAAAATATCGCGGATTTATTGCCGTTTTCATTGAGAAAATTCGATTAATTGATAATATTTCACTAAATTAATTACCTTTGCCTCATGCAAATTCAAGTAGTAAAATCGAAAATTCATAGAGTAACGGTTACCGGTGCCGATTTGAATTATATTGGAAGTATCACCATAGACGAGGCGCTAATGGAAGCTTCAAACATCATTGAAGGTGAAAAAGTACAAATCGTGAACATTAATAATGGCGAACGCCTTGAAACCTATGCCATCAAAGGGCCCAGAAATTCAGGTGAAATCACGTTAAACGGACCGGCTGCGCGAAAAGTGCACCGTGGCGATATTGTGATCATTATTTCCTATGGAATACTAGATTTTGAAGCCGCTAAAAATTTCAAACCTACCCTCGTTTTTCCAAACGAAAAGGACAATTCGTTGACCTAATTTGAAAGTGTTATTACGTAAATTTTTAAGCCTAATTGTTCCTTTAATCATTGGAATTGGCATCATTTATTATCAATTTACAACGCTTACACCAACCGAACTCAAGAATATTAAATTGAGCTTCTTAAAGGCCGATTATTTTTATATATACCTATCGCTATTGGTTTCTCTTGTGGGCTATTGGTCCAGAGCTTACCGTTGGAAATTTGCCCTACAACACTTGGGCTATCAAACAAAATTTCACAACGATTTCATGACGGTTTGCGTATCCTACTTGGTAAATTTAACGCTTCCGAGATCGGGGGAAATTACCAGAGCGGCCTTGCTAAAAAAATATGAAAAAGTGCCCTTCGACAAAGCCTTTGGCACTGTAGTTGCCGAACGAATGGTGGATGTACTGATTTTTTTACTGTTTATAACCCTTGGATTGGTGTCGCAATTTGATACGATGTATGCTTTTTTACTGGAAAAAAATCTAAAATTTGAAACCCTATTGTGGGTATCCTTATCGGGATTGATGCTTTTTGTTTTGTTTATTTTCGTTTGGATTTATGCCGAATGGAAAATCATAATTACACTAAAACAAAAATTATCAGGATTACTTGAAGGTATGCTGAGCATCGTAAAAATGAAAGACAAATGGTACTATCTTTTTCATTCGTTTTTAATTTGGTTCTCCTATCTAATCATGTTTTATATCACAATTTTTGCCTTACCAGAAACAGCCCACATTTCCTTTGATGTAGTACTCATGGGATTTATTTTTGGTACCTTGGCAGTAGGGTTTACAAACGGTGGTTTAGGGGCCTACCCTTTAGCTATTGCAATGATTTTTTCGCTGTATGGTATTTCAAATGAGATTGGCGTAGCTTTTGGCTGGTTAATTTGGACTTCACAAACGCTTTTAACGATATTTCTAGGACTGTTGTCTTATTTACTTTTACCCGTGGTCAATAAGAAATAAATTAGTAAATTGCTGCCTAAACAAAATTAGACGCTACAAAATATCCTATGAGCAAAGTAAAAACCGCTTTCTTCTGCCAAAATTGTGGCACCCAATATTCAAAATGGCAAGGACAATGTAACGCTTGTAAAGCATGGAATACCATCGTAGAAGAATTGGTGCAAAAAGAAGAAAAAGCAGCTTGGAAAACCACCTCATCTACTTCAAAATCGGCTACTAAGCCTTTACTCATCAAAGAAATTGACACGGCTCAAGAAATCCGAATGAACACCACAGATAACGAATTAAATCGGGTTTTGGGTGGCGGATTGGTTCCGGGTTCCTTAACATTGTTAGGTGGCGAACCAGGGATTGGAAAAAGCACATTACTCTTGCAAATTGCATTAAAATTACCCTATAAAACGCTTTATGTTTCGGGTGAAGAAAGCCAAAAGCAAATTAAAATGCGTGCTGAACGCATTACCTCAACAGGCGATACTTGCTACATTTTAACCGAAACCAAAACCCAAAATATCTTTCGTCAAATATTGGAAATTGAACCCGATATTGTCATTATCGATTCGATTCAAACCCTACATACTGATTATATTGAATCGTCTGCGGGAAGTATTTCTCAAATTAGAGAATGTACGGCGGAGTTGATTAAATATGCCAAAGAATCCAATGTTCCTGTTTTATTAATTGGACACATTACCAAAGACGGCACCATCGCCGGACCTAAAATTTTGGAACACATGGTCGATACCGTTTTACAATTTGAAGGCGATCGAAATCACGTGTATCGTATTTTACGATCGTTGAAAAACAGGTTTGGTTCTACAGCCGAATTAGGCATCTACGAAATGCAAGGTTCGGGTTTGCGCGAAGTGGACAATCCTTCTGAAATATTAATTTCGCACAAAGACGAACAACTTTCAGGAACAGCCATTGCTACCACTTTAGAAGGCATGCGGCCGTTGATGATCGAAATTCAAGCTTTGGTAAGCACGGCAGTTTATGGAACGCCGCAGCGCAGCACCACGGGATATAACGCCAAACGCTTGAACATGATTTTAGCTGTTTTAGAAAAACGCGCTGGTTTTAGATTAGGCACCAAAGACGTATTTTTAAATGTAACTGGAGGAATATCCGTAGAAGACACCGCCATTGATTTAGCTGTTGTGGCGGCTATTTTATCCTCAAACGAAGACATTGCCATTGCCGAAGGTTTTTGCTTTGCCGGCGAAGTCGGACTTTCAGGTGAAATTAGACCCGTTAACCGCATTGAGCAACGCATTCAAGAAGCGGAAAAATTAGGATTTACTACCATTTTCGTTTCCAAACACAACAAAATTTCGTTGAAAAACACCGGAATAAAAGTTGTTTTAGTAGCGAAGATTGAAGATGTGGTTAGTGAGTTGTTTGGGTAATTATTTTCACGCAATAGATTCTGCGATACGGTTGCGTCGTTTCGGGCTATTTATGAAAGCTACACTACTGTAAAAATTATATTTCTTTATAAAATATAATCTGTATTAATAAAATTACACTTTTTACTGTCTAATAATTCTTGCAAAATTTCGTTATTATATGAATTATCTTTAGAGGCCACAAAAGTACGTATCGAGAATGAGCGCAGAGCATCATGTATACTTAAGGTGCCAACAGCAGAATCTTTTCTACCTGTAAATGGAAAAACATCTGGCCCTCTCTGACAAGCACTGTTTAAATTAACGCGGCAAACTAAATTGATTAATGAATCAATAAGCGGGGCAATTACGGTGCTGTTTTTCCCAAACAAACTAACTTGTTGGCCGTAATTTGATTGCGACATATCCTGTAAAGGAACCTCAATATCGTTAAATGAAATCACTGGAACCACTGGTCCAAATTGTTCTTCATGAAAAATCCGCATAGTAGCATCAACAGGGTATAAAACGGCGGGATAAATATAATTATCCGTAATTATACCGCCTTTCTTATTGATTATTTTGGCTCCTTTTTGAAGCGCATCATCTATTAGCTCTTTAATGTATTGAGGTTTGTCTTTTTCTGGAAGTGGTGTTAAAAAAACATCTTTTTCCCAGGGATTTCCAAAAACTAATTCATCTACTTTGTTTGAAAATTTTTCTAAAAATTCTTGGGTAACATCTTCGTGTACATAAATTAATTTTAAAGCGGTACACCGCTGTCCGTTAAAGGATAAACTTCCCATTATACATTCAGAAACCGTTAAGTCCATGTTGGCGTCACTTAAAATAATTGCTGGATTTTTAGCTTCTAATCCAAGAATTAATCGCAATCTGTTTTTATAGGGATGCAAATCTTGAAGGGCAACTGCGGCTTTACTATTTCCAATTAATGATAATACACTTACTAATCCTGATTTCATTATAGGAGTCGCTAATTCTCTACCCCGTCCAAAGACTATATTAATCACTCCTTTGGGAAAGGAACAATTGAAAGCTTCTAATAGTGGTCCATGAAGTAAAACCCCTAGTTTTGCAGGCTTGAAGATCACGGTATTGCCCATAATCAACGCTGGTATTAATAACGTAAAGGTTTCGTTTAAAGGATAATTATAAGGTCCTAGACACAAAACCACCCCCAAAGGGCTTCTTCTAATCATGGCATTAACCCCTTGAACATTAGAAAAATGTGCATTTCTTGCGTTTAATTCTTTATAACTTTTAATCGTTTCAAGTATGTATTCAATAGTACGATCAAATTCCTTTTCACTATCAGGTAGCGTTTTTCCAATTTCCCACATTAAAAAATTAACCACCTCAGAACGTGTCTGTTTCATTTGGTTTACAAAGTTTTCAACGCATTTAATTCGATCACTTACCTTCATTGTAGGCCAAATTCCTTGACCGTTATCATAGGCGTTTGTAGCGGCATGTACAGCCGCTAATCCTTCTTTTTCGGTTAAATTAGGGACTTCGCCTAAAAAAGTGGGTTGGTAGGTATCTGTAAGTGATATGGTAGAATATACTTTATTGAATTCCCCATTCCAAGTGTGAATTTGACCATCAATTAGATATTTGTCAGATTTTACCGGTTTACTATTTACATCCATTTAAAAAAATTTAAATAAATATATAACAATAAATCAATAATAATTTGATTATGAGATATTTAACACTTGTTTACCCATTTAAAACCTATTAACTCGGATCATTTTGTCCATTCGCTTCGCGCGGTGTATTCCGAGGTAACGCTGCAGAAAGGAATCCGAACGGTCGGGTCACGGAATGCAATTCCGCGCTATCTATCTGTTGAGAAATTTGTGTGGGCTGGGATAAAATTACTTTTTTACATATTCCAAAATATCGGCTGGTTGACAATCCAAGATTTCACAAATTGATTCTAAAGTAGTCAATCGAATTGCTTTTGCCTTACCCGTTTTTATGATGGATAAATTAGCCGTTGTAATGCCCAATTTTTCTGCTAATTCTGCCGAACGCATTTTCCTTTTGGCTAACATGACATCTAAATTGATGATGATGGGCATAATTAAAAAGTTAAGTCGTTTTCTTCTTTTATATTCTTAGCGATGGTAAAAACTTCGCTCAAAACTAAGAAAAATAAGCCTAATGAAAACAACAAAACAAAAGGATTCAATCCTATACTCAATGAAATATTATTTTTTACTATTTCTAGAATTAAATTAGGAATTCCTCCTAACAAAGCAGATAAAATAATTACAAACCCTAATCTCTTCATTAGGATTACAATTTCCAGATCAAAAATAATTTTCAATTGAAACAAACGCAATAATTTTCTAAACAGAAACAAACCGTAAATAATAAGTGAAGCTGAAATACATAAAAACCCAAAAAGTACTTTAGTTTTTAAATCAACCACTTCTAAAATAGTCCCATTAACTTTAATTGGAACATCAAAAGGTTCACTATCAATAAGCACCATAACAATAAAAAACAATAAAAACGGAATCGTAATCAACATGGTAATCCAAACAAAATCGACTATTCCTTTTAAAAAATTTAATTTTCTCATCTCTTTTACGTTTTAAAGTCCGAGACAAAAATATGAAAAATTATTGTTTTACAATAATAAAATATTAATTTTTGATAATTTTAAATCCCCTCCAACAACTCCAACGCCTTGTTCACTGATTTCACATTATCAAAAGTCAGTAATAAACGTAAGCCGTTTTTGGTTTCTTTTTCCTTCATTTTACAAACGGTAGCGTTGCGTTGGGCAAACTGTAGTACGTTCATAAAACGATTACTTTGGTAGAAATTACTTTGTTGGTCGCCAATGAAATAACCCACCATTTTACCTTGTTTCATGAGCAAACGTTCAATGCCCATAGCGGTAGCTTTCCATTTGATGCGCACGCTATTGAGTAAGTCAATCGCTGGTTTTGGCAAGGCGCCAAAGCGGTCAATTAGTTTTTGTTCAAATTGTTGTAACGCAGCTTCGTCTTTAATTTGGCTCAACTCGTTGTATAAATTCAAACGCTCGGTAATGTTATTGATGTATTCATCTGGGAACAGCAATTCAAAATCGGTATCAATTTGAATGTCTTTGACAAATTCTTTGGTTTCAATGTCGTTTTCTTCTTGGTACAAGTGTTTGAATTCGTTTTCTTTCAACTCGTCAATGGCTTCGTTCATGATTTTTTGGTAGGTATCAAAGCCAATTTCGTTGATAAAACCACTTTGTTCACCGCCTAATAAATCACCCGCACCCCGAATTTCTAAATCTTTCATCGCAATATTGAAACCGCTTCCTAGTTCGCTAAATTGTTCCAAAGCTGTAATACGCTTTTGGGCTTCTCCCGTCATCATCGAATACGGCGGCGTAATGAAATAACAAAACGCTTTTTTATTACTTCTTCCCACACGACCGCGCATTTGGTGCAAATCAGACAATCCGAAATTATTGGCGTTATTGATAAAAATCGTATTCGCATTCGGCACATCCAAACCGCTTTCAATAATGGTGGTTGCGACCAAAACGTCAAATTCACCTTCCATGAAAGCCAACATCAATTCTTCCAGTTTTTTGCCTTCCATTTGACCGTGACCGATACCTACTTTTGCTCCCGGAACCAATCGCTGAATCATACCGGCGACTTCTTTGATGTTTTCGATACGGTTATTGATGAAAAACACTTGTCCCCCTCGCTGAATTTCATAGGAAATCGCATCTCGAATGGCTTCTTCGTTAAAACGAATGACTTGCGTTTCAATAGGATAACGATTAGGCGGAGGTGTTGTAATTACCGATAAATCGCGCGCTGCCATCAACGAAAACTGCAAGGTTCTCGGAATCGGCGTAGCGGTTAACGTCAAAGTATCGACATTCGTGGCGATGGTTTTCAATTTATCTTTTACGTTGACGCCGAATTTTTGCTCTTCGTCGATAATCAACAAACCTAAATCTTTAAACACCACATTTTTATTCACCAATTGATGGGTTCCAATCAAAATATCAACTTTTCCTTCTTGCAATTTTTGAAGCGTTTCCGTTTTTTGTTTCGCCGTTCTAAATCGGTTCAAATAACTTACGGTAACGGGCATGTCTTTCAAACGTTCCGAAAAAGTACGAAAATGTTGATACGCCAAAATAGTCGTTGGCACTAATACGGCAACTTGTTTTCCGTTATCCACCGCTTTAAAAGCCGCGCGAATGGCTACTTCTGTCTTTCCGAAACCAACGTCACCACACACTAATCGGTCCATTGGACGCTCGCTCTCCATATCGGTTTTAACGTCTAAAGTGGCGGTAATTTGGTCGGGCGTATCTTCGTAAATGAACGAACTTTCTAATTCTTTTTGCAAATAACTGTCGGGAGCAAATTGAAACCCTTTGTCTAATCTTCGTTTTGCATACAACTGAATTAAGTTGAACGCAATGTGCTTAACCCGTGCTTTTGTTTTTTGTTTTAAGGCTTTCCAAGCGTTACTACCTAGTTTGTATATTTTGGGAGGTGTTCCGTCTTTTCCGTTGTATTTTGAGATTTTGTGCAACGAATGGATGCTTACATATACAATATCATTATCGGCATAGACCAGTTTAATGGCTTCTTGCGTTTTGCCTTCGACCTGAATTTTTTGTAAACCACCAAATTTTCCAATCCCATGATCGATATGCGTTACATAATCGCCCACCGACAGGGAAGTTATTTCTTTTAATGTTATGGTTTGCTTTTTGGAATAGCCATTTTTGATGGAAAATTTATGGTAACGCTCAAAAATTTGATGATCGGTGTAACACGCAATTTGATTTTCATCATCGATAAAACCTTCAAATAATGGCAACACCATGGTTTTATATTGCTTGCGAACACTTTCCGAATTTTCAGCATCGATGTCTTCAAAAATATCATGAAAACGACTCGCTTGATTGGAATTGGAACAACACAAATAATTTTTATACCCATTGAAATGATTCTCACTCAAATTGTTTAATAACAAGTCAAATTGTTTATTGAACGAAGGTTGCGGTTGTATGTGAAATTCGGCTTTTTTGTCGGTTTTGAAAACAGGGTTGGTTTGCAATTCAATTACCGAAAAATCAAGCGCGCGTTTTAAAAACTGCTTTTGATTTAAAAACAATTCTTCGGGTGGCGCGTGCTGAATATCCTTTGATAATTTTTCGAAAGCTTCATTGGCCTTGTCGAATAATTTATCCAATTGTTGCCCTAATAATTCGGTATTTTGTATGAATAAGACCGTTTTTTCGTTGATATAGTCCAGAAAACTTTCGCGGTTTTCTTGTAGTAATTTATTTTCAACATTGGGAATAATAGCAATCTTTTTCAGTTTTTCAATAGACAATTGTGTTTCGACATCAAAACTTCGGATGCTGTCGATTTCGTTGCCAAAAAATTCGATTCGGTACGGATTATCATTGGAAAACGAAAACACATCAATGATTCCTCCACGAACGGAAAATTCGCCCGGTTCGGTAACAAAATCTGCGCGTTTAAAATTGTACTCAAAAAGGGTTTCGTTAATAAAATCAATGGAGAATTGATCTTCCACCGATAATTTCAGGGTGTTTTTCTCCAGCTCTTTTCGGGTAACTACTTTTTCAAAAATGGCTTCGGCATAGGAAACAATGATTGCTGGTTTTTTGCGCGAATTGATCCGATTTAATACCTCAGCACGCAATAATACATTAGCGTTATCGGTTTCTTCTATTTGATAGGGTCTGCGGTACGAACTTGGATAAAACAGTACATCTTCAGCGTTAAGTAATTGTTCTAAATCGTTTAAATAGTAGGCCGCTTCTTCTTTCGTATTGCATAGCAAAAGAAAGGGCAGTTCCGATTTTTTAAACAGGGAATGCGCTACAAAAGACAACGAAGAACCCACCAATCCGGTGATTTGTGATTTTTGACGGGCTTCAAAGGAAGCTGCTAAAAGGGTGGTTTTTGAAGATCTATCGTAAATAGAAATTATATCGGAAGTACTCAAAACTACTAGTTATTTTATTTTGTCTGAAATTTCCATTTTTTGTTTCATGAGATCAGGACGCGCATTGCGTGCCGTATCCAAAGCTTGCAACATTAACTCTTCCCCAATTTCTTTTGGAATGGCTTTTTTAATTAGGATTTCATCCCATTGATTGTACAACCCTTTGATTTCCTCGTTGATTTCTGGAATAAGTTGGGCCACTTTTTGCTCAGGAATAACGCTTAAATTAAGATATAATTCGAGGGATTTTAATTTGGTATTTAATGCTGCTAGGCGACTCAATACTTGTGGTTTATTGTATTCCAATGGAATGCTTGTGATTAAGGCATCGGCTTTTGAGGCAATATTTTTAGTTTTTAATTTAAAAGCGGATAACGTTGACTTTGGTTTTTGAAGTAGTTCTATCTCAAATTGCCTCCAAGCATTCCAAGTATTTAATGTGGCTGTTATTTCAGTTCTTGCCGATGGAAATTGAAACTGCCACATTTTAGAAATATTTTTAAAAACAGCTTCGTTTTTTTGTGCAATTTTTTTCGCATCCAATTGTTGTTGAGCGTCCTCCTGACAGGAACTCAAAAGCATAAAAAAAGAAATTAAAAAAACTAGTAAACGTTTCATGTTTGTATATTAAAAAACAAAGGTACAAATGTTTATAAAAACATCCGTACAATCTAAGGATATCTTAACAGGGATTTGAAATTCAAGTGCATACGAATTAGGAATTCTTATTTTCCTATCTGTATAGTAAGAATAATGAATTGAAAGCGAGGTTTTGTTGAAAATTTAATAAAAGAGGACGCTTAATTCCGTTCAAAAAAAGTATATTTGTTTTCTATTTTTAAGTAATCAAATGGACACGAAAATATTAATTATTGGTGCTTGTGGTCAAATAGGCACAGAACTTACCGCTAAATTAAGAGCGACTTATGGTGTTAACAATGTTATTGCCACGGATATACGAAAACTGGACAATGAAGTTGTCAACAATGGTATTTTTGAAGTCGTTAATGCGTTAGATTACAATCAAATTGAACACTTAATTGAGCAATACCAGATCACCGATGTATATCTAATGGCGGCATTACTTTCGGCAACCGCTGAAAAAAACCCAGCCTTTGCTTGGGATTTAAATATGAATTCATTGTTTCATGTCTTAAATTTAGCCAAAGCAGGAAAGATTAAGAAAATTTTTTGGCCTTCAAGTATAGCCGTTTTTGGCCCTACAACACCCCGACATAACACCCCGCAATTTACCGTAATGGAACCTTCAACCGTATATGGAATTTCGAAGCAAACGGGCGAAAGATGGTGTGAATATTACCACAAACAATATGGTGTAGATGTAAGAAGCATCCGTTATCCTGGACTCATTAGTTGGAGTACTGAAGCCGGTGGAGGGACCACTGATTATGCGGTTGACATTTATCACAAAGCGATCACCGACGGCAAATTCACTAGTTTTTTATCGGAAAATACCGAATTGCCCATGATGTATATGGACGATGCCATCAAAGCGACGATTCAAATCATGCAAGCACCTGTTGAGCAAATAAAAATTCGTTCTTCTTATAATTTAGCGGCAATGAGTTTTACGCCCCAACAAATTGGAGCAGCTATCACTAAACATTATCCTGCGTTTGAATTGCGTTATGCGCCCGATTTTCGTCAAAAAATTGCCGACAGTTGGCCCGCTAGTATTGATGATTCTTCTGCTAGAGCAGATTGGGGTTGGCACAATGACTTTGATATGGCCACCATGACGGAAGCCATGTTTAAAAATTTAAAAGAACAGATCTATAACCAGTAACTTATTGCTTCTTTTTTTCAAGTAAAGCGTCTTCTATAGGCGCTTTTATTTTGACTACTTCATCCGTGGTGTCGTTTGGAATCGTCATCGAAAGCACATAATGCTTAATTTTCCATTGTCCATTTTCTAGAACAAGTACACCCGAACCACGACAAATTTTCATTTGTGTACTTAACAATTCATCAAACCACACCAATTTTGTATTTTCGTTGAAATAAATATTACGTTCGATGGCTTTAAAATTCCAGGCTCTTCCTTTATCAAAATAAGGTTTTGCAAAGGCTTGAAATTGTTTTTTGTTCCAATTTTCGGTTGCATCGGTGCCAATAAAAATGGATTCTTCTGCCATGGCACCAAAATAGGTTTCAAAATTAGCAGCAGCGGCAGCGGCATGCCACTGGTCTAAAAATTGAGTGACTTTTTTCTTTTCCGATTCCAGATTTTGTGCCGAAAGGGCTGAAGCAACAAAAAGAAAAAGGAGATAGATTTTTTTCATACGTGGCGTTGGATTTTATCCAAAAATACAAAATAAATTAAAACTTTTCATTGTGTTGGGATAAATCAAGGCCGAGTTGCTCAGACGCTTCAGAAACGCGCAAAGGAATGAACCAATTGGCTACTTTGTACAACAATAAGGACCCAAAAAAGGTGAACGAAGCTACTAAAACTAAGGCCGCCATGTGGTGTCCAAAAACCGTCCAACCGCCGTGTAATAAACTTGCGTTTTCGCCTTCGGCAAAAATGGCGGTTAATAGCATTCCCATAATTCCACCAACTCCATGACAAGCAAACACATCAAGCGTATCATCGATGGCTTTTAATTTACTCCAATACATCATTTTATTCGAAACGAGCGCTGCAAGAAATCCGAAAAAAATACTTTTAGGAATCGAAACAAATCCGGCGGCCGGTGTAATGGCAACAAGACCAACTACGGCGCCAATACAAGCGCCTAATGCCGACGCTTTTCTTCCGTTAATTCGATCAAAAAATACCCACGTCAACATAGCAGATGCGGAGGCAACGGTTGTTGTTGCAAATGCCATAGCAGCTGTACCATTTGCAGCCATAGCCGAACCGGCGTTAAATCCGAACCATCCAAACCACAACATCCCTGTTCCGAGTAAAACAAAAGGAATATTGGTTGGAATATGCTCGCTATTTTTGCGTTTCCCCAACACTAAAACGCCTGCTAATGCGGCAAAACCAGCACTCATGTGCACAACAGTACCTCCGGCAAAGTCTTTCACACCAAAGTAACTTCCTAACAATCCATTGGGGTGCCATACCATATGACATAATGGAGTATATATAAATAAGGTAAACAAACAAATAAAAAACAAATACCCAATGAATCGAACCCGTTCGGCAAACGAACCCGTAATAATGGCGGGTGTAATCACGGCAAATTTCATTTGAAACAAAGCAAAAAGTACAAAAGGTATCGTCGTGGCAAGTTGTTTGTGCGGCAAAGCACCCACATTATCCATAAAAAAATAATCCATGGGATTTCCAATAATACCATAATGGGTACCTCCTATTTCAAATCCCAAGCTGTCGCCAAAAGAAAGACTGAATCCTACAACCACCCACAACAAACTAACAACCCCTAATGAAATGAAACTTTGCAACATGGTGGAAATGACATTTTTTTTACCGACCATGCCGCCGTAAAAAAAAGAAAGTCCGGGTGTCATCAACAACACAAAAGAAGAGGAAGTGAGTAACCAGGCAACATCGGCATAATTGATAGCTTCCGTGGTTAAAAACCTATGCTGCAATTGGTTTTTATTTTCCCAAAACAAACTGGCAACAGCCACCAAACAAATAATGATAAACGAAACCAGCCATCTTTTTTTAATTTTCATACCCCTTAATTTTATAGGGTAAAAATACGAAAAAGTTAATTTAAAATTATTTTATTATAAAAATATAGGGGTATTCTCTAAATTTTTATGAATTTTTAGATTAAGTATGTGTTTTTATGTTTTTTTAGCGTAATTTTTTCTGAAATTCAAAAAATCACAAACATTTGATAAATACTGTTTTAGTATTTACGAATTCTTTTAGCCCTTCTTCGGCCAATTCCCTGCCATAACCCGAATTTTTTACCCCTCCAAATGGCAATCTAGGATCCGATTTTACCATTTCATTGATAAAGACCGCTCCTTCGTTAAAAGCCGCAATTTTTGTCTTGATTTTTGCAATGTCCTGCGTAAAAATAGAAACGCCCAAACCAAAATTAGATTGGTTGCTCAAAGCAATGGCTTCATCAAGATTGGAAAATGTTGTGATTGCCGCAACGGGTCCGAACGTTTCTTCAGTAAAAACTGGCATTTGAGGCGTAACCTTAGCCAATAATGTCGGGGCATAAAAAGCCCCATCTCTAGTGCCTCCCAAAATTAATTGAGCCCCCATAGCTATCGATTTCTGTACTTGATTGTCTAATGCGGCTGCCAAATCCAATCGGGCTAAAGGCCCTATTTGCGTGGCTTTATCGTAAATATCCCCCGTTTTTAAATTTTGAAGTGCTGCTTTAAATTGGAAAATAAAGGCATCGGCTATACTTTCATGCACTAAAAAGCGCTTGGCGGCAATGCAACTTTGTCCCGCATTTTGCATCCGAGCGTTAACTGCAATAGCAACAGCCGCTTCAATATCAGCATCTTCAAGTACAATAAAGGCATTGTTCCCTCCCAACTCTAATACACATTTTTTCAAGTGTTTTCCAGCAATTGCAGCAACCGCTTTTCCAGCAAATTCACTTCCCGTTAAGGAAACCGCTTTGATAATGGGATTGGCAATTACCTCTTCCACTTCAACGCTTGAAAGGGCTAAATTTTGATAACAACCTAATGGAAATCCCGCTTCTTCAAACAAATCTTGCAACAATTGAGCACATTTTGGCACATTACTAGCGTGTTTGACCACAACTGTATTTCCAGAAACAAGCGCAGGTATAGCATAACGAAACACTTGCCAAAAAGGAAAATTCCAAGGCATAATACCTAAAATTACACCGAGAGGCTCATACGTAACAAAACTTTCTGAGGCTTCTGTTTTAATTATTTTTGCGCTTAAAAAAGAGGACGCGTTTTCGAAATAATACGTACACAACAACGCACATTTTTCTACCTCTGCTATAGCTTGTGCAATAGGTTTTTGCATTTCACTCGTAATTACAGCAGCAAAAACCGTTTTATTTTCCAACAAATGTTGGGCAAGATTTGGCAAAAAAGTTAGCCGTTCGTTGAGTGGCAAATTGTTCCACGCTGCATACGTTTCATTGGCTCGTGTGAGTGTTGTTTCCATAGATTGCAAATAATGAGTAAAGGTACATTTTATTACTATTTTCACAAATACACAGTAAACCCTTTTATTTAGACTACCTTGCAAAAACCCGTCATATTGGGAAGCCCACAAATGGAAGCATGTTTTGAGACTTTGATTGCGCGTTATATAGCAACAAAAGTAGGTGTTGTTGAAAATTTTATTGCCTTACCGTTACGAACACAATTGGCCGCGCAATTACACCAACTCCATTTTGACAATTTATTGGCGCCTGCTGGCATAGGCAATACCCAAAAACTACAACAAAATCAGGCGATTCGAAAAGATTGTATTTATTGGTTGGACCGAAAAAACAACAATGCTCAAGAAACAGCTTTCTTAGATCAAATAGAAGCCTTTATTAAGTATTTAAACGAAAGTTGTTATGCTGGAATAACCGGATATGAATTTCATTATTCGTTTTACGAAAAAGGCGCTTTTTACCGAAAACATTTTGATCAATTTCAAGACAATTCGAGTCGGCAATTTTCTATGATCAGTTACCTAAATCCCGAATGGAAAATAGATGACGGCGGCGAATTGTGTGTGTACCAAGAAAAAAATACGCAAAAAATTTCGCCCATTGGCGGCACGACTGTTTTTTTTAAAAGCAACGAACTGCTGCATGAAGTTTTAGTCACGCAAGAACCGCGATTAAGCATTACGGGATGGCTAAAACGGTAAAAAAAGACTAATTTATTTAGAATTGTTTTAAATAAGCTAATTTAAAGAAATAAATAACAAACGTTTATCTTTTGATTTTTGAGAATTAAATAATGCAATGTATATTTGTGGCTATTTTATAAAACTTAAAATTTAAACAGATGCAATCCACCCAATTTGATTATTTTCCAATCTTGATGCAGCTCGGATTAGCCGTTGGTTTTGTAGTAGGAACCATAATAATTTCTAACTTTTTAGGACCTAAAAGAAGTTCGGCCAACAAAGACAAAAACTTTGAATGTGGTATCGAATCTGTTGGAAATGCGCGCATCCCTTTTTCTGTAAAATATTTCTTGGTAGCCATCCTTTTTGTCTTGTTTGACGTGGAGGTTATTTTCTTATATCCTTGGGCCGTAAATTTCAAAGAATTAGGAATGGATGGAATGATCAAAATGGTGATATTTATGCTATTACTATTGGTTGGTTTTTTCTACATTATCAAGAAGAAAGCACTAGAGTGGGAATAAAACAGCAATTGTTATGAGTACAAAAACAAATATGGTTGCTCCGCCAGAAGGAGTTGTTGGAGAAGGTTTTTTTGCAACGAAACTAAATGATGTTGTTGGTTTAGCAAGAGCTAATTCATTATGGCCGTTGCCATTTGCTACTTCGTGTTGTGGAATTGAGTTCATGGCTACCATGGCGTCACATTATGATTTGGCACGATTTGGATCAGAACGGGTGAGTTTTTCTCCTCGTCAGGCCGACATGCTAATGGTCATGGGTACGATTTCTAAAAAAATGGCCCCTATTTTACGCCAAGTTTACGAACAAATGTCGGAGCCACGCTGGGTAATTGCCGTTGGTGCTTGTGCTTCTTCGGGCGGTGTTTTTGACACCTACTCTGTATTGCAAGGCATTGACAAAGTTATTCCAGTAGATGTTTATGTGCCGGGTTGCCCTCCAAGACCTGAACAAATTGTAGACGGTGTTATGCAGTTGCAAGAGTTGGTTAAAAACGAGTCGGTGCGTCGCAGAAACTCTCCAGAATATAAAGAATTATTAGCTTCTTACAACCTATAAAAATGGCTATAGAAACGGCACTTATACAAGAGAAATTGGAACAAAAATTTGCAAACAAAGTAACTAACTTTGAAATGCAAAAAGATATTTTTTCTTTTGAAATCACTTCAGAATCCGTTCGTGA
>NZ_JBILKB010000077.1:0-8363 GCF_044376915.1 Flavobacterium sp. | reverse complement strand
AAATAAAGCCCCTCATTTACAAGCAAGATTTCAAGCAAGATTTTGGGTAAAATGATGAAAAAAAATGATAAATAAAAGAAAATTTAAAAATCATAACTTATTGAAAGTCAACAAATACGGGGGTTCACAAAGTTTCATTTAGACACTCATAATCAGGTGGTCCCTGGTTCGAGCCCAGGTGGGACCACAACAAAACCCTTGTAAGTACAGTATTTACAAGGGTTTCTTATTAAATGTTTGAGCAAAAAGTTGAGCAAAACCTAATGCTCAACTTTTTTTGTTTGGGGTTTTAAAGAATATTTTATTGTCAAATGGGTTCATTTAAATTGATTATTGTAGATTTTATATTAGTTTTGTTAAATAGTCTTTAGGGATATTATAGCAAATTCTTTCTAAATATTTGTTTATTTTTGAACAAGAAACTTTAAAAAAATTAAAAGTATGAAAAAATTATTTACAGCATTAACGATATTTTTATTACTAATTTCTTGTAGCTCGTCTGATGAAAATAATACAGATAATAATGTTTATTTTAACTTTACGATAAACAATAAAAACTATAGCTCTACTGATTATGAATCCGGCGATATTTGCTGGCAAGCAATGGTTAGTCAAAATAATTCTAAAGTTGATTTATTAATGAGTTTTACAAATCCTTCAGATAATTTATCATATTGTGGTGTATCTTTAAATGTAATAAATAATGCTATTAGCACTACTAACGGATGTGATTTTGGAATTATGAATGGTGATGAAACCATATATGATTCTAATTGTACTGTAGAACTTACAGAAGTAGGAGATTTTTATGCAGGAACATTTAGGGGTAATTTTACAATAGTTCAAGGTTTATCCGCGATAACAAGAACAGGTTCAGGTAGTTTTAGAGTTCCAAAAGAACAATAGGTACATCTTATCATATCAATATTTTAGTTTCAGTTGGGACCACAACAAAACCCTTGTAAGTATCAGTATTTAAAAGGGTTTCTTATTAAAAAGTTGAGCAAAACCGAATGCTCAACTTTTTAATTTGATATAATTTAATGAATTTTGGTTTTATTATACATATATTTGGTAAGTTAAAAATTTTATGTTCATATGAAAAATTTTATTTATATTCTCGCTGTCATTATGTTTTCTTGTTCAAATGAATCTAATGACACAAACAATTCTTCAAGCGGAACTTTGCGCTGGAGTTGTAAAGTTAATGGAGTTCAGTATCAGTGGAGTGGAAGTTATCCGTATTCCGCAACAAGCGGTCAATCAAGTTATTTAGGGGAGCCCGCAAGTATTCCTACAGTTAGTTTAGCTTCCCCAATCATCTCTTCAGGGAATAGACAAGTTATGTTGAATTTATCCTTTCAGAATGAGAATTTGGGAACACGTATTATTAATGGTTCTGAAGCTGGAAATACAGCAAGTTTAGTGTTAAATCAACAAGTATATTCTACCTATCCTTCTATGGCTCAAATTAATTTAAACATATCTCAGATGGCATCTGCTGTTAATGGAATAACTAAAGGAACTTTCTCAGGAACTATGGTAGGAGGAGGTACTGGAACTATTCAAACTATTAATATTACGGAGGGGTCATTTGAAGCAATTAGGATTCAGTAAATTAACTAGAATGGAGAAAATATTTTAATTATTTAAAATATTTTCTATTTATTTTTTAGGTCAATAATTGTATTAAAAATTCAGTATAAATTAGTTGTAAGTTTCTTATCTAAGTATAATTTATTTTCTCTGTTTTAAAATTAAAACGGTACTGTTGTTTTAACAATTTGGATTAGTTTTCTTTGATAATCTATTTTTTATTTTTTTTTTGTATTATTGCACAGCTTTTGATTAATAATAAAATTAATTATGAAATTTTTTTTAATTGTGACAACGATAGTTTTCTTGTCATTTTCATGTTCAAGCGATTCATCTTCTAGGGATTTAACGGGAAAAGTTTTTTATGGGGTTGCTACAGCGAGTTGTGGACCAACTACCATAGACAATTTAACCCCGGATGAATATGTTTTAATGAGTTTTGTAGATGAAAATGATAATGAAGTATCATATCAACCCCGCCCTAATACTTGGTACCGAATGTGTAATGGAAGTGCTTGTATGTGGGCAAAAACAGGTTCAGATGTTTCTCCTGTGGATTCGCCTATTTCATTCGATTTTATAAAAACAGAATATACTTCTCCTTGTCAATAAAAATAAACAATCAATTCAATTCAATAACTTAAACAAATTTACGTATGAAAAAATTACTTTTAATTGCATTTTCTGTGATTCTATTAACTTCTTGTTCTAAAGACGATGATGCAACAATTGTTGGAAAATGGTATTTTTACAAAATTTCTATTTTTGAAAGCGGGCAAGAAACCGTTGAAATGTATGAAAATGCTTGCACAACTAAAAGAGATTACTTAAAATTTCAAAGCGATGATGTTGTGCTATCTTATTTTTATGATGACATGTGTATAGAAGAAATGGTCTCTTCAATTTATACCTTAGATGGAACAGATCTAACAATAGATGGCGATGCGGTGGAGGTAATATCGCTTACGGACAAGTCATTGAAATTAAAAGCTATTTCTGACACAGCCGGTGATTATTTTATTTATGAGTTTAAAAAGTAATTATTAGTATAATTTTAAGCTATAATTCAAACTATAAATAAAGCCCTACAGCAATGTAGGGCTTTATTTATTTCCCCAAAGCTGTCAAGCGCGCCACATATTTTCCAATCACATCAAACTCTAAATTTATCTGGGTGCCTACTTTGTAGGTGTGAAAGTTTGTGTGCTCATAAGTGAAGGGAATAATCGCTACACTAAAGCTTTGGACTCCCGAATTCACTACCGTTAAACTGGTGCCGTTGACCGTGATCGAACCTTTTTCTATGGTAATGTTGGAAAGCGCAGGGTCGTAGGCAAACGTGAAAACCCAACTCCCATTGGCTTCTGTAATACTCGTGCAAGTACCGGTTTGGTCTACATGTCCTTGCACGATGTGGCCGTCCAATCGGTCGCCCAGTTTCATGGCGCGTTCGAGATTAATGGTGTCGCCCACCTGCCACGTGCCAATAGCGGTTTTGTCAATCGTTTCTTGAATGGCCGTTACCGTATACTGGTTTTGATCAATTTGCACCACCGTCAAACAAATCCCATTATGGGCCACACTTTGGTCGATTTTTAGTTCGTGCGTAATTTCCGAAGCCACGGTAATGTGGAGATTTCCTTGCTCTTTTCGAATTTCTTTGATGATTCCGAGTGTTTCTATGATTCCGGTAAACATAACTGATATAATTTTACTAAATTTGCACTTCAAAAGTAAGCAATAAATCACATTCGTTATGGTTAAAAAAGCAGAAAATATAATTGTTGGAATTTCAGTTGGAGATTTAAATGGTATTGGAAGCGAAGTCATATTAAAAACATTTGAAGACACTCGAATGTTAGAATTGTGTACGCCCGTAATTTTTGCCAATGTAAAAATCATCTCTTTCCTCAAAAGAGAATTGGAATTAACGGCTGCCATTCACGGCATCGATTCGTTAGACCAACTTGTAGTGGGGAAAATCAACGTATTAAACGTTTGGCGCGAAGGCTTTGATGTTGCTTTTGGAAAAAATGATGAGGTAGTAGGAAGCTATGCCATCAAATCGTTTGTAGCCGCTACCAAGGCCTTAAAAGAAGGAAAGGTAGACGTGTTGGTTACAGCGCCTATTAATAAATACAACATTCAATCGGATGCATTTGCCTTTCCTGGGCACACCGATTATTTAGATAAAGAATTGAACGGAAAGGCACTCATGTTTATGGTCCACGACGACTTGCGTGTAGGCTTGCTAACCGATCACGTACCGGTGAACGAAGTGGCACAACATCTCACCGAAAAATTGCTCACCGAAAAATTACAAACCATCATCCATACCTTAAAACAAGACTTTGAAATTGAAAAACCAAAAGTCGCTGTTTTAGGACTGAACCCTCATTCGGGCGATAATGGGGTTATTGGCAACGAGGAAGAAAACATCATCAAACCTACGTTGAAAAAATTATTTGAAGCCGGAAATATGGTGTTTGGACCCTTTCCAGCCGACGGGTTTTTTGGTTCAGCGCAATATGAAAAGTACGATGCAGTTTTGGCCATGTATCACGATCAAGGTTTGATTCCGTTCAAAACAATTTCTTTTGGAAACGGAGTCAATTATACCGCAGGGTTGGATAAAATTCGCACCTCACCCGATCATGGAACAGCCTATGATATTGCGGGTAAAGGAATAGCCAATCACGAATCGTTCAAAGAGGCAGTTTACCAGGCAATTGATATTTTTCACAGGCGAAATGACTATCAAGAACTTACCAAAAACCAATTAAAAACAAAACAAAAGCAGTTATAAACAAAAAAATGTTTGTAAGTCGTTTGATTTTATAATAATTTTATATCTTTGCACACCTTTTAAAAAGGTAAAACTGTTGTTATGAACAATTTAAAAGCATATTTGATTCCTTTTATAGGGTTAAAAATAGGGAAACATCAGTTTGATTATCAGGTAGATAATACGTTCTTTGCACACTTTGATTATGATGAATTTAATGATGCATCGGTTAAAGTAAGTGTAGTTCTGGAAAAAAAAAGCACCCTGCTGGAGCTGGATTTTCAACACAAAGGTACCGTTAATGTGCCCTGTGATGTTTCTGGTGAAGAGTTTGATTTGGCAATTAAAGGAAAACTAAAACTTGTGGTTAAGTTTGGCGATGACTTTAACGATGAGAACGAAGAGTTGCTTATTTTACCGCATGGCGAATTCCAAGTCAACGTGGCGCAATACATCTATGAATCCATAGTTTTGTCGGTGCCTTTGAGACGCATTCATCCAGGCGTTAAAGACGGTTCGCTAACCGAAGTGATTGAAAAATTAGAAGCGTTAGCACCAAAAGAAAATAAAGAATCAGTACAAAAAAATGATATAGACCCTAGATGGGAAAATTTAAAAAAACTATTAACGGATAAATAATACAGAAAAATGGCACATCCTAAGAGAAGACAGTCGTCAACAAGAAGAGATAAGAGAAGAACACATTACAAAGCTACAGTGGCGCAAATTGCTACTTGTCCAGTAACTGGTGAAGCACATTTATACCACAGAGCATATTGGCATGAAGGTAAAATGTATTACAGAGGTCAAGTTGTAATTGATAAAGCAGAAGCAGTAGCGTAATTGCACTAAAAAATAGAGAAAACTCTCACATTGTGAGGGTTTTTTTGTTCAATACCCATTCGTTTCGCAATTATTACCATTGAATTGGACTCGTTTGAATTTTTTTTTGTAATTTCCACCACTTTTTGAACCTAAAAACTCAAAAAGAAAAATGAATCAAAGATGAATAAAATAACAGCAGCAATTACCGCTATTGGTTCCTATGTTCCAGACTTTGTATTGTCCAATCAAGTGTTGGAAACATTGGTAGATACCAATGACGAATGGATTACCACTCGTACCGGAATTAAAGAAAGAAGGTTGCTAAAAGAGGAAGGAAAAGGAACTTCTTTTCTTGCTATAAAAGCCGCACAAAATTTATTAGAAAAAGCCAATTTAGATCCCAAAGAAATTGACTTGGTTATTATGGCAACGGCCACTCCCGATATGCCAGTAGCTTCTACAGGAGTATATGTAGCTACAGAAATTGGTGCTACCAATGCTTTTGCCTTTGATTTACATGCCGCTTGTTCTAGTTTTCTATACGGAATGTCTACGGCATCTGCCTATATTGCTTCCGGAAAATATAAAAAAGTACTTTTGATTGGAGCTGATAAAATGTCTTCAATTATCGATTATACCGATAGAGCTACTTGTATCATCTTTGGGGATGGTGCCGGTGCCGTTTTGTTTGAACCCAACACCGAAGGTTTAGGATTACAAGATGAAATCTTAAAAAGCGACGGAATAGGAAGAGAATTTTTGAAAATCGAAGCCGGTGGTTCTATTTTGCCTCCTTCTTTAGAAACCGTACAAAACAAACAACATTTTGTATTTCAAGACGGAAAAACCGTTTTCAAATATGCCGTTTCGGGCATGGCCGATGTGAGTGAGAAAATTATGGAACGCAACAACCTAACACATGACGATGTCAATTGGTTAGTGGCACACCAAGCCAATCGAAGAATTATCGATGCCACTTCCAATAGAATGGGCTTAGACGATTCAAAAGTGTTGATCAACATTCAAAAATATGGAAATACCACTTCAGCAACCTTGCCGTTGTTGTTGTCTGATTTTGAACAGCAATTAAAAAAAGGAGATAACATCATTTTTGCTGCTTTTGGTGGCGGATTTACTTGGGGTGCTATATATTTAAAATGGGCTTATACAAAATAATTAAAAACTAAACTAAAACCAAATATTATGGATATTAGAGAGATTCAAAACCTAATCAAATTTGTAGCAAAATCAGGGGCTACAGAAGTAAAATTAGAAATGGACGATTTTAAAATCACCATAAAAACAACTGCTGAAGGTACAGAAAGCACGACGACTTACGTACAACAAATGCCAATGCAAGCGACCCCTCAAATGGCGGCTCCACAAGTGGCAGCACCAGTAGTTTCTGATGCAATTGCTGCTCCAGCTGCTGACGACCATTCAAAATACATTACGGTAAAATCACCTATCATCGGTACGTTTTATAGAAAACCGGCTCCAGACAAACCAATGTTTGTAGAAGTAGGATCTACCATCGGTAAAGGAGATGTTTTGTGTGTGATTGAAGCCATGAAATTATTCAACGAAATCGAATCAGAAGTATCCGGTAAAATCGTTAAAATATTAGTGGACGATTCTTCTCCAGTAGAATTTGATCAACCCTTATTCTTAGTGGATCCATCTTAATAAGTTAGAAGTTAGAAGTTGGAAGTTAGAAGTTTTCTTTCTTCACAATTGTCTAATTGACACATTGTCTAATTATCTAATTAAAAAAACATGTTTAAAAAAATATTAATTGCCAATAGAGGGGAAATTGCACTGCGTGTGATTAGAACATGTAGAGAAATGGGAATCAAAACGGTTGCCGTTTATTCTACTGCAGATGCAGATAGTTTGCACGTAAAGTTTGCAGATGAAGCGGTTTGTATTGGTCCACCTCCAAGTAATTTATCGTACTTAAAAATGTCTAACATTATAGCGGCAGCTGAGATTACCAATGCCGACGCTATACATCCAGGATATGGGTTCTTATCAGAAAATGCTAAGTTTTCTAAAATTTGTCAGGAACACGGCATCAAATTCATTGGGGCTTCGCCTGAAATGATTGATCGTATGGGAGACAAAGCTTCTGCAAAATCAACCATGATTGAAGCAGGGGTACCTTGTGTGCCGGGTTCAGTCGGAATTTTAGAATCCTATGAAGAAGCAGAAAAATTAGCCGATCAATTTGGTTATCCTGTCATGTTAAAAGCAACTGCTGGTGGTGGTGGAAAAGGAATGCGTGCCGTATGGAAAAAGGCAGATTTATTAAAAGCTTGGGAAGGTGCTCGTCAAGAGTCAGCAGCAGCTTTTGGTAATGATGGGATGTACTTAGAAAAATTAATCGAAGAACCACGTCATATTGAAATTCAAGTAGTAGGTGATTCGTATGGTAAAGCCTGTCACCTTTCTGAAAGGGATTGTTCGGTTCAACGTCGTCATCAAAAATTAACCGAAGAAACCCCTTCACCTTTTATGACCGATGAATTGAGAGAAAAAATGGGTACTGCTGCGGTTAAAGCTGCAGAATACATTAAATATGAAGGTGCAGGAACGGTAGAGTTTTTGGTCGACAAACACCGTAATTTCTATTTCATGGAAATGAATACTCGTATTCAGGTGGAACACCCAATTACCGAACAAGTAGTAGATTATGACTTAATTCGTGAGCAAATAATGGTGGCGGCCGGAATTCCAATTTCGGGTAAAAACTACTATCCACAATTGCACTCTATTGAATGCCGTATCAACGCTGAAGATCCGTATAACGACTTCCGCCCTTCGCCAGGTAAGATTACCGTTTTACACGCGCCAGGAGGACACGGAGTTCGTCTAGATACACACGTTTATGCAGGATATACCATTCCGCCAAATTATGATTCTATGATTGCAAAGTTGATTACAACCGCGCAATCGAGAGAAGAAGCCATAAATAAAATGAAGCGTGCATTAGATGAATTCGTAATCGAAGGCATCAAAACTACAATTCCGTTCCACAGACAATTAATGGAAGAACCGGATTATGTAGCGGGGAATTATACCACAAAATTTATGGAATCTTTTGTCATGAAAGATCAAGAATAATAAAAAAGCGATTTCATTTGAAATCGCTTTTTTT
>NZ_JBILKB010000022.1:0-27451 GCF_044376915.1 Flavobacterium sp. | reverse complement strand
TTGTAGATCCTATACAAACATTTAATGTTCCTGTAATCGTTGGTAATGCATTTACTGTAAAAGTAACCGTGCGTTGACAACCGTTTGAATTGGTATAAGTAATGTTAGTAGTACCAACGCTTACTCCGGTTACCAATCCTGTATCATCAACAGTACCAACACTAGGATTCGAAGAAGTCCAAGGGCTTGTCGTAGCTGCAGTGGCGCTTCCTGTAAGCTGTCTTGTAGATCCTATACAAACATTTAATGTTCCTGTAATCGTTGGCAATGCATTTACTGTTATAATGGCTGTAGTTTGACAACCATTTGAATTAGTATAAGTTATAGTAGTAGTACCAGCACTTACTCCTGTTACCAATCCTGTTGAACTTACTGTAGCAACGCCCGGAGTCGAAGAAGTCCAAGGATTTGTCGTAGCTGCAGTGGCGCTTCCTGTTAATTGAGTAGTACCTTGAGCACAAATAACCAAGTTACCTGTAATCGTTGGTAATGCATTAACTGTAAAAGTCCTTGTTGCCGTAGTTGAACCACATTCATTTGTAACAACTAATGAAACAGTATAAGTACCAGGTGTAGAATATACAATCCCTGAAGGATTTATTGCAGTGTCAGCTCCAGCAGGAATTGTGGTTGCACCAGTAAAAGTCCATAAATAAGTTGTAGGACTACCTGTAGGAGAACAAATGTTAACAGAAGCTGTTGGGTTTATTGTGGCTGTACCACAAAAGTTCTGAATTGAATTTATTGTAACCGTTGGAGGTTGTTTGACTGTAACTGTTTGAACTGCAGAAGTCAAAGAACCACAATCATTAGTGGTTACAAGTGTAATATTGTAAGTCCCTGAATTATTAAATTGAAAGACAGGATTTGCTGAAGTATTATTTGTACCATTTAAAAAAGTAAACGATGAAGAAGTACCACAATAATTACTTAAATAAGAAACATTCCACAAATAAGTTGTGTTAGAACAAGAAACAGAAGTATCGGAATTATTTGTAGCTGAAACTATCAAAGGTTTACAACCTTGATTAATATCTAATGAAAAAGCTGGTGTAACTCTTGATTGTACACATATATCTTTGGATATAGAGTCTTGTCCACAACTATTTGCAATTGTCAATGTAATTCTGTATGTACCCGTTTGATTAAACGTTATGGTTGGAGACATGGAGCCACTAGTCCACAAATCAAAATATTCAGCAGGTTGTCCATTATTAGAACCCAAATTTCCTGTAACTGTTGAGCCGCCAATAAAAGGTGCAGTTAATCTTGTTATTGTCCAATAAAATTGAGCTGTATTTGTACATGTAGCTCCATTATTGGATGGTATAGTTTGACCAAACAATGATGTATTTAAAATTTGCAAAGGAACTCCTGTACATATTTTTGTTGGAAAAGGTGATGGGGTGAAGTTAGCCTCAGGTTTTCTTCCAATGGTAACTAATCCACTTCCTGAAGGTTGTGGGGTAACTGTACATGGGTTCCTAGTAATAATGCCAGGTTGAAAAGCATTATAGTAAGTATTACCTCCAGTAATTACATTATTTCCACATGAAGAATTTATATATATTTTTGTTATGACATAGGTCGTGACTTGAGTAGTACTATTTATAGTAGGTCCTGACCATGTCATAGTTGAAGTATTATTGGGTATTGTACCACCATGATTCAAAACAAAATCATCTTGATTCGAAATTTCTCCCCAATCACAAGTATAATAAGTCCCAACAATATTATTAGGAAGTGTCAATGTCCAAGTAGTTGTCAAAGGAGCACAACCATTTGCCTCGTTTTGATTTAGAACTAAAGTAGCTGCAGCCGGAGAGCTTCCAACAAAAGCATTATATACTTTTGAAATTGAACACCCATTTACTGTATTTATAGTAATTGTAAATGGTGATAATCCTAATCCATAAACATGAGTGATTTGATTACTCCAATTACTAGAGTCAAATGTTTCAGTTAGTGGACTGCCACTACCCCAGTTAATTGTGTAATTCAATATATTATTGCTATAACTAGGTATACTTAAAGTGAATCCAATGGGTCCAGAAGTAGCTGAAGGACTAGTTACACATCTAACTAAAATATCTTGATCATTAAGCATTGTACTTGATATACTTGGCTCGTCTATCACCAAAACATTTATTATATCTGTAACATTGCACCCAGAGGAAATACTTGCAGTTACTGTATAATTACCCGACATTGAAGATAACGCGTTAGAAATAGAAGTATTTTGAGAACTATTTGTAAAACTTGGTCCACTCCATGTATAAGTTACGTTTTCAGTAGTTCCAGAAGAAACAGCATTTAGATTTATTGTTTGTCCTTTACAAACTATAATATCTGGACCTGCGTTTACTGTAAATCCATTTATAAAAGTTGCAATTACAATGTTTGATGGTAAAGATGAACAAGAAAAATTATTACCAACTTTAACAATTAAAATCCTTCTATAATATGATGTCACATTAACACCAGGAGGTGGGTTATATGATGAAGTATTTACACCAGAAACAGTTGTCCAGCTAATATTATCTATAGAAATTTGCCATTGATATGAAATAGTTGTATTCGATAAATTAGGTAAACCTGAATTTCCATTGTTTGTACTAATTATATTAGATGGATTTCCTGGAGAGCAAATGATTTGATCTCCAGATATTGAACCAGGGTCCATACTTGCGCTATTAATAACATAACCGTCAATAGAAACAGTTTCATTTATTGATCCAGAATTTATTTGAATTATAGAGCTATTAGTGATTGTAGTCGTTGAAGAAGCTATTCGAATTAAAATATTGGTACTCGATACTATTCCTGAGGTATGATTAAGAGTAATTTGAGCTGACCAATTTAATCCATTATCATTAGATATTTCATATCCTATAGGTGCCTGTATATTAATATTTGCTGTTAAATCTGTACCACTAACTGAAAAAGTTTGAGTTTGTGAAGGAGATCCAATACAAGCAGTAAATACTTGTAAACTTTCATTAATAGTTATACTTGGGTTATCTATAAATACATTTGAATAAATATTACGGTTATTCGAATAGTTATTTTCAATTACATTACTAGAAAAACCTTGAAGTGATATTAAGGCTAACAATAATAATTTGATGATTTTTTTCATAATATTTATTCAGCAGTCAGATACACCCAACCTGTTTTGATTTCGTTATTTGATTTTTTTACTATGTAATAATAAACGCCAGATGGTAAAGTATTATTATTAAAATCTTTACCATTCCACTCGTTAATATAATTTGATTTGCTATACATTTCCATACCATAACGGTTGAAAATTTGTAATTCTACGCCATTTAAAAAAGACAAATCAAAAGTGTCATTTTTCCCATCACCATTTGGCGAAATACCTTTTGGTATTTCACAATTTGTATATACTTTAACTTCAATTCGTTCTAAACTTTCACAATCATCAATAATACGACTTGCAAAATAGATTTGATTGTTTTCCAATAAATTTGAACTATCCAATGGCAAACTCGAATTTAACGAGCTATACCAAAATATATCAGCTCCTTGTGGAAGCAATTCCCCTACTGTTCCTCCCTGACAAAAATATTGAATAGCAGCTGTTTGATTAATTTCTGGTGAAATAATAGTTATTTGCACAGGAGATCGCTCACTTTCACATCCTAATGCAGATTGAGTGGCATAATAAGTGAAACCATTCTGTAATGGAGTATTACTTGGTAAAGAAATTGTACTAGTCAAACTTTCATACCAATTTATATTTTGACCTGAAATTGTAATATCTTCTATGGTTGCCCCAAAACAAAAAGATTGATTTGGAATTACAGTTGGAGCTAACGGACAACATCCACTCGGAGCAACTCCGGGCTGGCAAGGACAAAGATCTAATAAATCAGAAATACCATCATTATCAATGTCTGAATTACTGCTTTGATTTGTATCCGCTACAAGAAGCAATCCAAAAGGATTAATTCCTCCCCCTGGGTAATTTAAAACAACTATATCAATAAAATTTACTCCAGAATTCCAAGGACCCGATAATTGAAAATTTATTTGAGAACCGCTAGTGAAACTACCTCCAGAAATATTTTTCGGGACACCGTTTACATATACATTGGTAATCGTATTGTCAACATATCCTGAAAAGTAAAGAATGTAATTATTAATACTTGCTATAGGATTTCCATTACAATCTGAAGGCAAGTTCAAAGGAAGTCTAAAAACTCTATGCCCACTTGTATTATTTCCACAAGTAGCGTCATCAGAAGTTATCCAATTCCCATTGTTTACAGGTGGTGGCAATTGTGATGGATTCACCCATGCTCCTGGAGCACAATTATTGTTAATATATGCGTCAGTATAATTTAAAAGTAATGTATTAGTTGGTTCCACAACAAGCCATTGGGTATTTACCTCCCAAGTGGCGTCATAGGTACCAGGAACTCCTTGGCCAGTTGAGAGCGATGCAAGACTAGGGAAATTTTGCGCAACTACATAAAAAGGAATTATTAAAATAATAAATATAAATTTCAAACTGAATAATAATTTATTAACAAATTTAATACAATAATTTACATAAAGGAAAATAATATTTAAAAAAGACAATTAATGTCATTTTTAGCCGTATTTATTATTAATCATAGATATAATCAGAAAAGAAAAAAATAATTATCGAAAATTGTAACTAAATGTGGTAATCGAAAATAAAAAAATTGAGTTTTCGATTCAAAAATTTGTTTTTCTCGAACCAAAACACTATTTTTATTTTATATATTTAAGTTAAAAAAGTAGTAAGTCCATGGATTGCCCCTTTTTAAATTCGAAATCTAGAAGCACCGAAAAAATTGATAGTTAGTGAAGAGCTAAAAAACTTTTATATCTATAATAGATAATATGGCTTTCGGAATAAAACGAGAGATATCTCAATAGATAGATTTAATGTCTTGTTATTCTTTGTAGTTTATTTACATATATTTGGATTCAAATTAAAAAATAGAAATTATGAAAAAAAAAATTGAATTATTAATTATAGCATTCTTATTTTCAATTGCAATTGCACAATCTCAAAATACGAAAAAAACACAAACTGAATTTGGATGGTATGATTTAGAAAATGGAATTTATGTCAATTCTTGTTCAAAAGGACATTCTATTGTGTGGTGGAAGTCAAGCGGAAATAATGGAATGGGGCAAGCTCAAATGAGCATTACAGAAAATTTAATTAATCAAGAAGGAATACTAAAAACAAAGGAATTTAACAATCTGGCAGATCAAAATTTAGATTTCGATTATGAAGTTAAAGGTAAAATAGTATTTACAGAAAATAAAATAAAATATATAAAAATTAATTCTAAAACTTCATTTATTAGTGATGATGGATGTATATGGCTTTTAAAAAAATAAAATGTAAATTCGATATAAAAAATTGAGTTTTCGATTCAAAAATTGTTTTTCTCGAACCAAAACACTATTTTTATTTTATATATTTAAGTTAAAAAAGTAGTAAGTCTATGACGATTGACAAAACGGGAAGTACTGAAAAAATTGATAGTTGCAAAAGAGTTTAAGAAACTCTCTCTGCACAAAATATAAACCGATTAGTATCCTAATCGGTTTTTTGTATTACTTCGCGAGCCAAATGTAATTTGCTTAATTTTTTATTTTACTATTACTTATTACTCGTGTTAAAGCCAATGCATAATCTGAAGCACGACTAACTAATTTTTCTACATCAATATCTTTAGCTTCCGGATACAAATTTTTGACTTGATTTATAGTTTTTTGTATTTCTTTTAATGCTTTCTGATGATCTTGCACTGCAAAAGCTTCCGACATCACTTTTAAAGATTGATTCAAAACCGCTATGGCATACATTTTCTTATGTTGGGCCTCTAAAATTAGTTCAAAACTTTGAGTGGCTGGCACCCATTTTAAATAAGCCTTTTCTTGTGTATATATTCTTTTCTGTTTTCGATAATCAAAATAATTCATTTTTATCACAACCGGTTCCTTTTCAATTTGTTCTGTTGGATTATTCAAATCAAATTTCACCAAAGCTAGTGTGTTGAGTCCACTATACACATTATTTAGATTCATTGTTACTTTATCATTTACTTTGGTGAATGGATGACCATAAAGCTGTTTGAAAACAATTTGATTGTTATACAATATTTCTACTGTTAGATCTTTTGCACAGGGACTCAGTACACTTGTTAAATCTTTTTCAAATGCTGTAGAAATATCTTTAGAATCAACAATAAAACTAATTAATCCACCACCAGCTGTTGCTAATAGAGACAATAAAGATTGATTATACCCTTCTCCTACTCCAATTGTTGACATTTCAATGCCTTTCTTATTATATTCTTTGGATTTTGCCAACATCACATCAACTGGCGTAATTCCATAACCATCGGTCAATAAAATAACTCGATTTGTACCAGTTGAAATAAAATTCTTTAATACTTGTTCATAGCCGTCTACCATTCCTTTATAGATATCTGTACCACCAGAAGCTTGTAGGTCTTCAATCATATCTCTAAGGTATTGACCATTACCTACTTTTTGCGCCGGAACTAAGACTTTCGAATTATCACTAAATGAGATTAATGAAACAACATCTGTTGGACGCAACTTCTTTACATAGCTTAATAGTGCTTTTTTTAGGGCATCTAAACGATCGTGACCTTCCATTGAACCACTTACATCCACTACAAGCGAAATATTCAAAGGATGACCGTATAAATTACCATCATCATTTTTAACTTTAAACCCCAATTGTAAAATAGCTTCTTTAGATTCTGCATTGATTTGATCGTTGCCCCAAGAAACATCCATTCGAACAGCACTATCATCTTGCGGTTCAGGAAATTGTTTGTAAAGAAAATCTAAAAAATCAATGAGAAATAAATTATCTGGAGTGGGTACAAAACGTTCCGGAAATTGTAATCTAGGCTCAGGAGTATAGGTAAATGATGCTTCAGCACTGGAAATCCCTTGCATATCTTTGTAATTAAGTACATCCACATCTTTTTGGTATCTAAAATGCACCATATACTTTCGTTTAGTGGGCAATAAAAAATAAGCTTCTCCTTTTGCATTAGTTTTAGCTTTGTAGACTTTATTTGACTTTAACATTTGCAAATACACATCCTCATTCAATAAATCTTTACCTTCTCTCTTATCAACTCTTAACTTTAAAAATACCCTTGAAGAAGTACCGTTACTTTCGCTTGTTAATTTTTGCACTATAGTATCATTTACATCATTTTCAACAACATAAGTAGGCTGATAGGTAGTTTCAAGAGCATAAACACCCGATTGTACAACATCTACATATTTGACACTTTCAACATTATCAATATCCACTTCATACTCATTTTTTGTCGGAACAATAAAATTAGCTACACCTTTTGTGTTGGTTTTTCCAAGAAAAGTTTTTCCCAATTTAAAACACGTTAAATTAACTGGAAAATTAGTTAACGGACTACCATTTTCTTTCAGTAGAGTAAGCGATATTAAGGCTTGTGATTTGGTGTAATTTAAATCTTTTAATTTAATTTGATTTTCAGTAATGAAATGAAAAGTGCTTCTATCTACAAAAGGTCTATTGATTCTATTGTAATGCTTAAGATCGTATGTAATTGTTTTTGTTTCTTCAGTAATGCCAGATTCTGGAACTTCAATATAGCCGCAGTTTTTCATTTCGCCCACATTGAGTGCCCATTCGCTTCCATAATTAATTTGGAACGCTACAACACCCTCTTTATTGGTAATACTATTGATTCTTTTTTTGCTGGTAGTTTCAATTAATGTAACAGAAATACCAGCAACGGGCTTTGAATGATTATCAATAACATTTAAGGTAAAATCGAGTCGGGTTTGGGCACTAACAATTGGAGTAAAAAGTAGTAACCCTAACAAAATAAATAGGTTTTTCATCGTTAAGTAAATTTGGTATTATGATAACGAGAAATGTGTATGTAATATTATCTTAAACTAAGATTACAAAAAAACACCTATTTAAAATAGGTGTTTTATATTATTTAAAATTTATAATATATTCAAAAAATCTCAAAATAAATTCTATTTCTAAATTCATTAGCTGATATAAAGAAAATTAAATTCTTTAATATAGAAATAGGAATTCTTGTGAAGAAATATTTAAAACATTATATATACAATGGAAAGAGAAATATTATTAAGTGAATTACCACTATAAATTTTCTTTGAACCATTGTAGTATCTTGCTCCAATTTTGATACTATCCATATCATAAGATAAATCAATTAAACCACCAGAATCATTAGAAGAGCCAAGACCCCAACAATATTGTAATCCACCACCAATAGCTAAATCATCATTTATTCTATATTTTGCAATTATTGGAATTTCTAAAAAATTATTAGAAAAAGTTGATTTATCTTCACTTTGACCCATAAACGAATCTTTTGCTTCATATGAAATATGAGTATAACTAATCTCTCCTTGTAGAGCAAATTGTGAATTAACATTCATAGTTTCTATATAACCTATACTATAACCAACTTTTCCAGATGAAGAATTATCTACATCTGAAGAAAATGTTGCCATATTTGGAGCTATTCTTATACCACCCTTTATATCTTGCGCGTTTAAGCCTAATGAAATTAGACCAATAAACAGTAAAAATTTTTTCATTTATTTATTTTTTTAATTTAATTAATTATTTAATAACAGCGCCTTTCCAGTCGGAGCTACATGGATTACAGTTATTTTGCTGATAAATTTTATTTATTTTTCCTGCATAACCTGTTACTTTGACATTTACTTTCTTAAAAAAAACATAGTTTTCAACATCTACTACATAATTTGGATGTACAATAACATCTGTATTGGAATCAGTAACAGCTTTATAAGCTGCTGCCGATTTTGCTTTTGAAACAACAGAAGAAAAGAAACCTGTTCGAGTGGAATAATCTACACCTACAACATATTTTGAATCTCCTTTCAACCTGAAACAAAGAAAATACAAAGCGTTTGATTCACCTGATATTTTTTTACTTACATCAACTGAGATGTCCGCATCTAAAGGTCTAATATTCTCCGTCACTGATAGTGGCGTAGAAATTGTACTCGCTACTGTAGATTTACAACTAATTGAAAGAAACCCAATACTTGCGAGCCCTAAAAAAATAATTTTTCTCATAATATTTAATAATAGTTAGTTTTGTCTACTCTATACAGTTTTCGACTTTCCTGATTGATTTAATTCTTTATTTAAGCACAACATATAAATTTAATTGAGAATTAAATTATTACTCCATTAAATTTAAAACAATTTACATAAAAAAACACCTAATACATTAGGTGTTTTAAATTACAATTAAAAACACTATTTCATTTGTTTTGCAAAAATTTTGAGTGTATTTAATAAATTGGGGATATCATCTACTTTAGATTCTGTCCAAAATTCAATTTGATCAGCACCCTTTTTATCTCCTAATGGTCCATAATCAGCAATATGAATAGTGATTCTAAGATCTTTCTCATTTATCAAAAAAGAAAAAAACATTTCATTCGATTTAAAAACATATTCTTTAGATTGTTTCTTGTAAGTTGTTTTTAAATTGGGTACAATATCTCTTTCAATAAATGAAATCATTCCATTAACATCATCTTTGTCAATAAAAATCGTCCTTTTAAACATACCCTTAACCGCCGTTTGAGACGAAATGACAGTTTCTTGAGGTTTAACTTCAGCATCTAACTGTAAACCTTGAAGTATAATTTTTTTATCCGGTGTAGAAAAAATAATTGGATACATTTTTACAGTTTCACCTATACCTGATTTGAATGAAGCAATATTAGTCCAATCTCTAAAGAAATTAAATTCTTGATTGACCAAAATATTTTTTCTTATTATGGAACTTCCTTCAATAGCTCTTTGCACTTGAGCATTTATTGAAAATGAAATTAAAAAAACTATAAAAAAACTATATTTTTTCATACTAAATTATTATTTTAATTAATGTATCTATTGCTATCTATTACCACCATCCATAAACATTATATTGTACAACATTCGCTTTTGGACCGTTGCCATAAGCAACACCAATATCTCTAGCAGCTTTAATAGTAGCTTTTTGAATGTCAACATCATCTTGTTGTTGTTTCATTTGGAAATTCCATTCACGTTGATCCAATTCTTTGATGCGTTTAGCAATTGAATTAGACAAGGCAATAGCTTCTGAATAACAAGACGCATTTGGATCAATTTGTCCTAAATAATTAGAAGCGGCACTAGCACCGGAGGCATCTTGACTTTGATTCCATGCATTTTTTGCTTCCATTAAACTGGCCTTACATTGACGATCGATTTGTTGTTTATAAATTGGCGCAACAGCAGACATTGCTCTATCGTAACAATCTTTACAAACTTCAGGGATAGCTGTTAAGGTTGCAATAGCTGCATCAAATTCATTTTTACTGGTCAACATTTCTGCTTCTTTTAACAGAAAATCGCATTTGCTATTGTAATATTTGATAATCTTGGTTTTACCTTCTTCTATAAATGCACCATATTTAGGATCATTTGTATCTAGTCCTTTTAAAGCCATAATATATGCTTTGGCTTCACTTTTTCCAGAACCCTTTAAACTGATTGGTAAACTTGAAAATAATGTTCCAGCTATTCCGTCACCAATATATAATGTCAACTGAAGATTATACGTATAAATTGCTGGAGTTGTTGGAGTAATATCCTTTGTTAACTCAATAACATTTGCAGTTATGATGAAACGCTGTTTAGCGGTACTTCCTCCAATGCCATATTTGGAAGTAATTAAATTCATTTTGTTAATTAATACCGCTTTAGCCTCTTCTGAAATTTTAGAAACTTGTTGCGGAAAAACAGCAAGAAGTGAAATCCTAGCTTCATCATTGGAACTTCCTAAATTATTCTGTGAAAATCCAACATTAGAATAAGTAATTAACAATAAAAGTATATATATTTTTTTCATATCTTTTTATTTAGTTTTAATAATACCATCTTCAATTAATTTCTTTTTGATTTCATAAACTAAAACTCGAATAACAACGCCATGAGTTACAGATTCTCTGGCTTTTTTCTTATCTCTTTTTACTTTATCAAAAATTCTTTCATCCTTCATACTTACAAAATCTTTATACGGACCATTATCCGCAAAAAAACCATAAAAGTAATCTTGGTGTCTTTCTTGTGCATTAGGTTCCAACAGAATGGGAGATCTACTACAATCCGACTTCCCATTGTGAACACCCTTAAATATCACATCTCTAACCGCACTCTTTTTGGCCTGTTCAACAGCGTCTAATCTATTTCTGCCATTTCCCCATGCTTTTACCGTAATAGAACCATCTAACTCAGCTCCAAAACATTCGGTCTCAAAGTTATAATTACCCCCTAATTTGTCTTGTGCGTAAATAAAAGTTGGAAATAAAAATAATAAAAGAGCTAACTTAATTGTTTTCATATTCGTTATTTTTTTCCTGTGATAAATATTTCTACTCTTCCTAAACCAGAAGGTTCAATAGTACTTGTAATCCCTATCTTTTTTAATTCATCTACTATTTTTTCTGCAAAATACTTAAAGGAATTTTTTTCTTTTTCACCATCTTCTTCAAAAAACAAAGGAATTTTTGCTGTAAACACTCTAGTTGTTTCTGTTGCTATCGTTTCCTCTCTCTCATTTGCAAACTTCTTAACGATCTTAGCAATAATTCTATTTAACTCTTTTTCTTCGCCGTTTTGAGTAAACGGTGTATCAAAATTAAAATCAGCATTTTCAGACAAACTTAATGTCAATGTTCCTTCAATACCAGTAGTAACCTTTTCTTGGAAATAACCAAAAATTAAAGTTCTCAATTCGTCACTGGCTCCATTAATTGAATTAATCATCAATTGAAATTTATCATCACCACGAGTAGTTTTTTGAATCGTTGTACCAGTAATCACCTTGTTATTTGTATAAGGATCTATACCTGTAAGTGTAACAAGCATTTGATTTCCCATACCGTCTTTTGGTTCATCATCAATATCAACTTTAACCCACAAATCAGCCGCAAGCACTCTTGCAAAAATATCTAAAGAAGATTCTTGCTTTGCTTTTGATCTCGCATTATTTTTGGCTTCTTCTGTTTTTATTTGATCCAATCTGCTCTTCATATCACTAATCTTGAAAGGTCCATTAGGCTTATTGTATTTACTCTCTATAGCTGATAATGCTTTAGAAATTTTTGGATCAATTATAGCAGCTGGATAGTTGAATATTTCATCAACTGTGCCTTGATTATCTTTTTTTGTGATATATCCATTTCTTGACATCCATTCATCAGAAGGAACAACAAAAACTGTAGGAGTAAATCCAAAATCTGATAATGATTTGATAATATTTTGCTTCTCTAAATCTTTTCGTAATCTCGTAATTTCAACAGTAACAATAACATATGCTTCTATTGTCTTTTTACCTACTTCACTTACTGGATTTTTTGGATCCAACATAGCTTTTGGCACATAAGATCTATACAAAGTTGTATTAGTAAAAAATTCTTTAAAAAAATCTAATTTTTCATTATACAAGCTAGCCCCATTTGGACTAATTGCAGCTGCAGCAGGAATATTATTTCCTTCAGCATATCCGGTAAATATAACTGCATAAACTGCTTGCTGTTTTGCTTTTTCAATACAATCATTTACATCAGTTCCCGTATTTTTTATTTGTATCAATATGGAACCGTCTTTAGCTTGTTGAAATGGCATACGGTCATAATTATCTAGCCAAGGCTCTACTTTTTCGCCTTTCTTTTGAGAAAAAACATTTCCTACAGCTATAAATAATAAAGTAATTAATATAATCTTTTTCATTTTATTGACAATGTTTTATGAATGTTTAAATTATTTCAAAAGTCTTAGAAAATGTCTTCCAGCTTCAACTTTTTTATCCCCTCCACTAAAAGTAGTAAAACCAGGACCAGTAATTGCATTTCCGGCTTCATCTGTTTTATTCTCTCCTGAGGGTATGTACAAATTATCAAAAATTGGAAAATCTTTATCTACTTTTGCACTAGCAAAGGCTACATAAGATTTTTTACCTGTTTTCGGATCTGTTGTGCTTTTTAAAATTTCAAATTTATCTCCTGGTTCTAATCCTTCTTTAAGTCCTATCATAGCAGTAATTGGTCCAACAGATGAGATTGGCGTCACAGGTCTGAAAACTACATATTTTTTCTGCAATTTTGCAAAAATATTATCTATATTTCTTACAGTTCCTATGTCAATAATTTTTTCTTCTGTTCTTTTTTCTTTGATTGAAAAAGTAACTAAACTTGATGTGTTTTCTTCTCCAACAAATTTTAATTTAAATAAATTTGTCTTATCCCATTCACTTGCTCCAAAAGAAGAATCACCTGCTTTAAAGAAAGTTGTTCTAAAACTTTCTGCTACTTCATCATTCCAAACAAGTTGATATAAATACACTTTTGTCCAAATACTATACCCCTCTTTACCTCTTTCATATGCTTGGTTCGCTTTTTCTATTGCTTTATTTCTTACCATTTCAACAGAAATACTGCTAGCTTGTGTAATTAATGCATCACGAATTACTCTAGCAACAGGTTCATTTTCAACAAAATGCAATTTACTAAAAACAACAAATGTTCCACCAATAAGTTCTTCATCATAGAAATATTCACCTTCATCAGCAACACTACCGGCCGCTTCTTTAGCTTCAGCAGAAGCACTTTGTTTTGACTTTTCTGCTACATATTTAGTATCCATTTTACCCTCTTTGGTTCTGTTATACCATTTGGCTACAAGTTGGTTTGCTAATTTAGTTTCGTCAATAAATTTTTGAATTTTAACTGGCATGTCTGGATCATTTGAACCAACTATTCCACCAGTCGCTTCAGAAACAGCACCTTTTAATAATTTACCTGCTTCACTTGGTTTTTTGATACCTGCAGCTTCTCTTTCCTCATCAGTCACAGTATATTTTGCTGGATTAAAGGTATTTGAGGCAACAGTATGATTGTTATATTTATCTGGAAATGGGTAATTATTCCAAGATTTCATAACTAATTCCTTTTTAGGGAAAGTTTCTGATTCAATTAATACCATATGCAATGAACTTCTTCTGTAATCTAAAACATTTGTTTGTGCAACAAGTGCATTAAAAGAAGAAATCAATAATAATGTAAACAATAGATTTTTTTTCATTTTTTTTTGATTTTAGTTAGTATATAAAAGTTGATTTTTTTAAAGTTTGATTCCAACCGAAAGTTGAACAACAGAATTAGTATATTTAATAGCATTTTCATTGGATCCAGCATTCACATTGCTTATTCCTAGATTGTATCGAGTTTGAAAGAAAACACCATTTTTCAAATCATAAGCAAATCCCAAATTCAAACCAAAATCCACAGTTTTTTGATTTGAAATTGTTAATTTATCATCTTCTGTTTTTTCTTTTGCAGAAATTAGGAATCCTATTTGCGGTCCGGCTTCTATACTTAACTTTTCAGCCAAATATATTTTTGCCAGAACCGGAATATTAATATAATCGTATTTACTTCTACTAAATCCTGGGGTATCACTACCGCTGAAGCCTTGTCCAGAATATAAAAGTTCGGGCTGAAGTGAAAAATTATCAGACATAATAATTTCACTAAACAATCCAATATGTATACTCGTTCTGTTGGAATTATGAGTAATATCTCCAGAAAAATTAGAAACATTCAACCCTCCTTTTAATCCAAAAACAATACCCTCATCTTTTTTTGTTTTTTGTCCAAAAAATTGGGTAGAGACGAGTAACAATAAAATAATGCAAAATCTTTTTTTCATAGTAATCTAGATATAAATAATAAAATTTTAATTGATCAATTCGTAAACCATTTCGCCGTCAGAGGCAATAATTACGAGTTTATTCCTGTAAGCAACAATTTTCCCTACACCGCCTCCAGTTTCCACATTCATACAATCTGTAAACACTGCAAATCGTTCATCTGATGACTTTTCGATGGTGCAATTCATAAAATAATGGTTATCCCCGTAAGAATTCGTAAATTTCATCCCACTAGTATTTAAATGTGAAATATAGCCGTAAGTCACTACTAAACCTGTTCGCGCATTTTTGAATTTTCTTCCCTCTAAATAATCTACTATATCTGTTTGAGAAAATAAATTAATTGAAGAGATTAATAAAAAAAATAATATGGTATTTTTCATAATTATATATTAAAAAAAACAAATTACAACCGTTTGTAATTGTTTGTTAATTTACAAACTTACTAAATTTAACAAAACCTTAATACTTAATATTCGAAAATGAACAACTTGAACTAACTTGAACAATTTTTTATTCAATACTTGCAAATCTATTAAAATTATTATTACATTTAGCCCATAAATAGCCCATAATGAAAAATGACTACACACAAATATTGATTGACATTCAAAAAAAATCTAGGATTACGGTTCAGAATGTAAAGGATATTAAAAATTTAAGAGACGAAATTGAATCGGGTGTAGCTACTAAAATTGGCTACAATACCATGCGTAGATTATTTGGATTCTTACCGAAAACCGTCCCTTCTCACACTACCTTAACCATATTATCTAACTATTTAGGCTATGCATCCTATTCCAGTTATATCAACAATAAATTGAATTTTGACGAATGGTATTTTCAACAAAAGCTCATTAACTATCAATTAAATAATAAAATTGATAATGAAGTTACAGCAACTATCGAAGCCGGATTTACGAACAAAAACAACATTGTAGCAGTAGCAAATTATATTGCTCATTATATCCGTCAAAATAATCCTAATGCCTTGGAATTTATATTTACAACTGTAAAAATTCCTAAACTAACAGATGGTGAAGCACTAAAGTTTGCAACCATTATTACCTATCATTTATTACTTGTTGAAAAATCTAGAGCAATTGATCTTTATAAAAAGCTACTACCTATAGACAATTTTAGAAATTTAGTTCCGTTATATTACATTGATTATACCAATTTGACTTCAACTTATGGACTCGTGTTAGAATTGATAAAAAAAGTTTCTAATCGAAATTCAGACATACTTTTTGTAGACCTTATGCTTTATTACAAACGTTTTTTTCAAAATGAAACTACTACAAACACTGATACAATTAATACAACAAATGACTACAAAACATTTCACGATGTGCTAAAGGGAAGATATTTGGCTTATTTGATATTAAAATCCAATTCTTTTGATGACGAATTAGAAAATCAAATACTGAGCGAATTAAAAAAAAACCAAGTAAGTTTGATGTCTCAAGAAGTAATTGCAGCACTTATAGTAAAAGAAGAATATGAAGTTCTATCTGTGATTTTTGAAAAACATTACGAAGAAATTTTCGAAACTGTTTCATGGACTTCTAAAACAACCAATACTATCAATTTAATTGGTTTGGCTAATGTGAATTGGCACCAGCAAAAATATGCCTCGGCAAAAAAAAATCTAGATCTTGTAGAATTGGATAAAATTGAACTTGGGTATTATGACTATTTTTCATTGTTTTATTACCTCACTAAATTAAAAATTAGTTTTTCAGAAAAAGACAAATTGTCTAATAAACATGCACTTATGCAATTGAATAGACTCATCGAAAAGACTAATTTTTTTGTTTTCAAAAAATTATCAATCAAGTATCAATTAGATAATTTATATCTGTAATTTTAAACAATTTTACAACTAAGAAAAAAATAGTTAATTTTAAAAAAAATTGAATGAACGATAAAAAAATATTATTAGAAACCATTTTTAATAAAACTGGTATCTATATCACCACCAAAAATGATTGTAGATTAATAAGTCAACTTATTGCAAATGAAAAAGTTGGTTTCTTATCTGAATCTACTCTTTATCGTTTTTTTCTATACCATAAACATACCAATAAACCATACAAAAACACCTATAACGTATTGGCTAAATTTTGTGGATATCCCGATTGGAACACTTTTTTGAAATATTATGACTCCAATTATCTATTCAATGAACCTAAATTTTTAAATAATGCCATTGATACGGTAATCAAAAGTTTTGTTGTTAATGAAAATTTTAAACCACTAATTGATATATTTGATACATTAGATGAGGAAAGTTATAAAACAAGAGAGTTTTATGGTGTCAAAACATTCATGAACTTTCAAAAAACAAATTCGTTTCCAAAATTTATCAAAGAATTTGGTCGACATCATTTTGTTCGACAAATTTTGATTGAATCTTTATTTGATCCCTATCACAGAATGAATGGTTATGCAGAAAGTATAGAATTTTACATGAATGCTACGGATAAAAATTCTAATGATTACATTCGGGATCTTGTATTTACACAAGCGGTTTTATTTCGCCATTATTATTTAACATCAAACCCAAAAGCAGTGGAATATGGTAAAAAATTATTTGAAGACCCATGCTGGGAAGCTTCAATAGATCAATTGCATGTATTTCCTCAAACACGTTTTATGGCTTATAAATTTTGGTATCTCAAAATCAAAAACAGTTCTAATATTCAACTAAAAGCATATAGTGAATATTTTAAAAATTGGATCCTTAAAGAGATTGAGAAAAAAGATACATTACATGAATTAAATATCATGTACCACACCACTAAAGAAGTATTGTCTGATTTAAAATTTAACGAACTAAATTCAGAAATAAAACTATTGTTTGAAACAAAAATTAGTTCCCGATACAATCACGCCCTAGAATTTGATAAATTGTATAACCCAAATGGGATTACAAGCATTCTACCATTATGATATATATATTTTTATCTATTGTACTGTTTGCATTAAACAATGTATTGTGGAAGAAAAACCTACAAAATTGTTCGGTACCTTTTTTAATTGGATACAGAGCGTTTTTCACAACTATCATTGCTACCTCTATATTACTATATGTGCATGGTTTTGAAATATACCAAAACCAGCCGTTAGGAAAAATTACTTTGGGCTCACTATTTGGAGTCTTGGGCTTGATTTGTATGCTAACTGTCCTTAAAAAAGCACCTCTTCAATGGCTGGGCATTTATAATTTACTCGGTATCATATTCACCGCTTTGTATTTGTATTTCTTTGAAAATACGCCTGTAATGATATCCATACTTGGATTGATCATCATTTTCCTTGGTTTCTTACTATACATCTATCATAATAGAGAAAATGAATCTAAAATTAGCCCCAAACAGCATTTAATTCTTCTGGGTATGACATTGAGTTTTGGATTTTCTTCATTAATACATTGGAAAAATTTAGATACTAATGTACCTGCGATACTTATTATTTCTAATCAAGAACTGGTGGTTTTCTGTACGGCTGTTCTAATTTCTATTTTAACTAGTAATCGTGCCGAAATAAGTAGTAATATCTTAAAATATTTACCGAATGCACTACTAATGGCATTCATTATTTTCTTAGCCCTACTCTTTAGTTTTTTAGGTTTAAAAATTACTAATCCATTTATTTCAAGTATACTATTTCTTGTAACGCCTCTATTGACAATTACTTTTGGGGCGCTCTTTTTTAGAGAAAAAATGAGTTTTACAAATGGAATTGCAATAACTATTATAGCTTGTGGTGCCTTTATTTTACATTATCAAAGCTCATAACTTAAAGGGGGAATTGAGACAAGCAATGCTTTTTTTAATATATTTGATTAAAAATAATCACTATGAAATCATTTATTAGCTTTGCATTTATTATGTTTTGTTCTTTAACCAATGCTCAAAAAGTATTTAGCACCCAATATGCTAACCAGGCAGATGTAAAAGTTTTTGTTGTAAAATATGAAAACCAAGCCGACTTAAAAATATATAAAGTGAAGTACGAAAACCAAGCAGGAGAGAACAATGGGAAGTGGTTTTTTACCCAATATTTCAATCAGGCAAAAACAAAAATCTATTTTGTAGACTACGAAAACCAAGCCGATATAAAAATTTACTTTGTGCCGTATGAAAACCAAGCAGGATGGCGCAATCCCGAAAAAAAACATCTTTTGTATTGATTCTGTGATTTTACTTTATAGTATGACATACAAGAACAAATTATTCACTTCCAATTAATCTATCATAAAGAAATAAAAAAATATTCCTATTTTTATCAAAAATAAATACCAAATGAAAAAAAATATTGTATCCATAATTACCTTAGCATTTATTCTAGTAGGTACTTCCTATGCTCAAAACGCAAAAAAAATAGCTGATGTAACCGCTTTTAAGAATAGCATCACTCCTACTGAATTGAGCAAACACCTTTATATTATTGCCGACGACAATATGGAAGGTAGAAATACAGGCGAACCTGGGCAAAAAAGAGCCGGTGAATACCTCATCAACGAATACAAAAAAAACGGCATAAGTTTCCCAAAAGGGGCTAGTGATTTCTATCAAAAAGTCCCATCGGAATTTATGAAACGTGGATTTGCTCCTAAATTGAACGATTCTGAAAACATTTGGGCTTTTATAGAAGGTTCTGAAAAACCTGAAGAAATCCTAGTTATATCGGCACATTACGACCATGTGGGTATGAAAAATGGCGAGGTATTTAACGGTGCCGACGATGATGGCTCTGGTACTGTAGCCTTATTGGAAATCGCACAAGCGTTTAATGAAGCTAAAAAACAAGGCTTTGGTCCCAAACGTTCTATCCTTTTCTTGCATGTAACAGGTGAAGAACACGGTTTACTTGGCTCTCGTTTTTATTCTGAGAATCCTTTATTTCCTATTGAAAATACGATAGCAGATATCAACATTGATATGATTGGAAGACGCGATACATTACACCCAAAAACCAACAATTACATATATGTTATTGGTTCGGATCGTTTAAGTAGTGAATTACATATCATCAACGAAGAAGTAAATGCAAAATACACCCAATTAGAATTAGACTACAAGTACAATGACCGCAAAGATCCTGAACGCATCTATTTTCGTTCAGATCATTATAACTTTGCTAAAAAAGGTATTCCAGCGATCTTCTTTTTCAATGGAATTCATGCAGACTATCACCAATCTTCAGATACACCCGATAAAATTGAATATGATGCCTTGGCCAAAAGAGCACAACTTGCATTTGTGCTAGCTTGGGAATTAGCCAACAGACCGGAACGCATCAAAGTAGATCGAGACGGAAAATAAAATTTTAAAAAAAAAGCATTTGAGATCAAATGCTTTTTTTTATACTATTTTTTTCAATTCGGAAACCGCTATCCCTTCATGCGAAACATGATAGATCACTTCCCTATTCTTTAATACAATCACTTGTGGTGATTGATGATGTACCTTGTACCTGTCCGCAATCTCATTTGAAACCTCTCTATAATTCAGTAAGTCCAAATAATAAGGCTGAATTACATTTTGCAAATCAAATTCAAACTCAAATTGCTTGAGCGCAAATCTACTGATGCTGCAGCGGGTACTGTGCTTAAAAATCAAAACTGGTTGGGTTTCAGATTGGGTTGCAATTAATTCCAATTGGTCCGTTGATGTCAATTCATTCCAATTCATGTTGTAATTTTTTTAGTGTGCCAAATAACGTAAAATATTTTCGAAAAAAAACAATTTTTGAGTCATTATAAGCCATTTTGACCGAATTATATTAAAAAATAAATAAAAAAACGTCAAAATGGCTGCAATTCTACTTTGGAATACATATTGACCGAGTAGTATAGAACGTACAACAAACAAGTAAAATGAACAGCAATAAATTCACCATCAAAACGCAAGAAGCTCTTCAACAAGCGCAACGCATTGCACAACAATTGGGACACCAACAAATAGAAATCGCACACCTCTTTAGTGGAATTCTAGCTGTTGATGAAAATGTAACCCCATTTCTTTTAAAAAAATTAAATGTAAATCTGGTATTATTCAAAAAAATACTAGAAAGTACCTTACAAAGTTTTCCTAAAGTTTCAGGTGGCGATATCCTATTTTCAAGAGAGACCAGTAATACCTTAAACGAAGCAGAGAACATTGCTCAAAAAATGAACGATGAATTCGTCACTATAGAACATTTGATTTTAGCAATTTTTAAGTCGAAAAGTTCGGTTGCCCAAATACTAAAAGATCAAGGAGTAACCGGTAATGGACTTCAAGCAGCTGTTGACGAAATGCGTAAAGGCGAACGCGTTACCTCTACTTCGGCAGAGGAAACCTATAATTCCTTAAATAAATATGCGAAAAACCTCAACGAATTGGCTAAAAATGGGAAACTGGACCCGGTAATTGGTAGGGATGAAGAAATTCGTAGGGTATTGCAAATTTTAACCCGTCGTACTAAAAACAACCCTATGCTAGTTGGCGAACCCGGAGTCGGTAAAACAGCTATTGCTGAAGGATTGGCCCATAGAATTGTCGATGGGGATGTTCCTGAAAATCTAAAAGATAAAATTGTCTATTCCTTGGATATGGGAGCATTAATCGCGGGCGCAAAATACAAAGGGGAATTTGAAGAACGTTTAAAAGCGGTAGTCAAAGAAGTAACCTCAGCCGAGGGCGACATTGTACTCTTCATCGATGAAATTCACACCTTAGTAGGTGCTGGTGGTGGTGAAGGCGCTATGGATGCAGCCAATATACTAAAACCCGCATTGGCTCGAGGTGAGTTACGAGCAATTGGAGCCACTACACTAGATGAATATCAAAAATATTTTGAAAAGGACAAAGCCTTAGAACGCCGTTTCCAAAAAGTAATGGTAGACGAACCCGATACAGAAAGCGCTATTTCAATATTGCGTGGGATCAAAGAAAAGTATGAAACCCATCACAAAGTTCGCATCAAAGACGACGCAATTATTGCTGCCGTGGAACTTTCCCAACGCTATATTACCAATCGTTTCTTACCCGATAAAGCGATTGACTTGATGGACGAAGCCGCTTCAAAGTTGCGAATGGAAATCAATTCAAAACCTGAAGAATTAGATGTTTTGGATCGGAAAATCATGCAATTAGAAATTGAAACGGAGGCAATTAAACGTGAAATCGAAGATGCGCCGAACCCCTCTGAAATAAACAATCAAGTGCGGCAAAATGACGAAACAAAATTGAAAGTGTTGGGTTTAGATTTAGCCAATTTAAAAGAAGAACGTAATGAAATCTATACGCAATGGAAATCGGAGAAAGATGTAGTAGACCAAATTCAAAATGTAAAACAAGAAATTGAAGATTTCAAAAACGAAGCCGAACAAGCCGAACGCAACGGCGATTATGGAAAAGTAGCCGAAATTAGATACGGAAAAATCAAGGAAGCTCATGAGCGCTTGGATACCCTTCAAATACAATTGGCCCAAAATCAAGCGGGAAATTCACTCATAAAAGAAGAAGTTACGCGAGAAGATATTGCGGAAGTGGTGGCCAAATGGACTGGAATTCCTGTGATGAAAATGCTGCAAGGGGAACGAGAAAAACTCCTTAGTTTAGAAGCTGAACTCCATCAAAGAGTGGTAGGCCAAGAAGAAGCCATTGAAGCAGTAAGTGATGCCGTTCGACGAAGTCGGGCTGGGTTGCAAGACATGAAAAAACCTATTGGTTCCTTTCTATTCTTAGGCACTACCGGTGTGGGAAAAACAGAATTAGCCAAAGCGTTAGCCGAATATTTGTTTGACGATGAAAATGCAATGACTCGAATAGATATGAGCGAATACCAAGAACGACATTCAGTAAGTAGATTGGTAGGAGCACCTCCTGGCTATGTAGGTTATGACGAAGGCGGACAATTGACGGAGGCTGTTCGGAGAAAACCTTATTCTGTAATATTATTAGACGAAATTGAAAAAGCACATCCCGATACCTTTAACATCTTATTGCAAGTATTAGACGAAGGTCGTTTGACCGATAACAAAGGGCGTGTAGCGGATTTTAAAAACACTATCATCATCATGACGTCAAATATGGGTAGTGCCATCATTCAAGAAAAATTTGATACGTTAAATGGAACTATTGAGACAACTACTGAAGCAGCTAAAACAGAAGTGTTAGGGTTGTTGAAACAAATTGTTCGCCCCGAATTCATCAATAGAATTGATGAAATTGTAATGTTCACCCCACTAACCAATGCCAATATTAGAGAAATTGTAGGCTTACAATTGAAAGGAGTAATTAAAATGTTGGCCAAACAACAAATCACTTTAGATGCCACAACAGAAGCTATTGATTATTTGGCACAAAAAGGATATGATCCGCAATATGGCGCACGGCCAGTAAAACGAGTGATTCAACGCGAAGTGTTAAACCAACTTTCCAAAGAAATCTTAGCGGGTAAAGTAACCGCCGAAAGCATTATATTATTGGATTGTTTTGAAGATCAATTGGTCTTTAGAAACGAAAGTGATTTCGTTAAATAAAAAAGTTTGTTTAGTTTGTGCAACACCAATTCAATTATGAATTGGTGTTTTTTTATTATTTTCTTTTGAAAGAAGTTCTAATTATATCGTTAGGAAAAACGACAATGCTTTCATGTCCTGTATTTGAAACTGAGGCTACCCCAAAATAATAATTATCGATTACAATTCCTTCCAATTCAAATTGATCTACATCACCAACAAAACGACTAAATTCCCACTGAGAAGCGGTAGTTAAACGCCAATAAATTTTATATCCAATTATATTTTTAGCTGTGGCTTTATCCCATTTTAATTTGGTACTGGGAGCTACAATCCCTCCAATTCTTACATTTTTAGGCTCAGGAGATGCCCATGCCAAACTCGCTAATGTTATAGCATTTACTGCCGTTAATTTATTTGCGTATTCAAAATTAACACCTTCGATAACATCACCATATTTAATCCCATTTTCTTCTCTTATATCTTGATGCTGTCTGTTATAATTTTCTTGTGCTTCCATAATTCTAACGCCTGCAAAACCCAAATCATTAAAAGGTCGGTGATGCCCTCCTCTACCAAATCGATCTAACCTGTAGATCATCATTGGATTCATTTCGGGCATGTATGTTAAGGTCAATTTGTGAATGTATCGAGCAAGTTGTCTGGAAATACCATCTACTTCACCACCATAAAATCGTCTATTACTAATCTCTTTTTCGGTTTCAGTAACGGAAGTAGGTTCAGAAAAAATTCTAAAAGTTCTGTTATCAATAACACCATTAACCCCTTCAATATTTCCAATCATGTCATTGTTTAAAACCCCTATAATTTCCCAATTATTATTTTTAGCAAAGGCTGCAAAACCTTTTCCACCGAACAAACCTTGTTCTTCTCCCGATAATCCCAAATAGACTATATTGTAATCAAATTTATATTGTGATAAAACCCTCGCCGCTTCAATTGTCCCTGCCATTCCTGAAGCATTATCATTGGCACCAGGCGCGTCTTTAGTTGCATCAATTGGATCTGAATTTCTACTATCTATATCTCCCGTCATAATTACATAACGATTGCTATTCGCCGTTCCTCTTTGGACGGCTACAACATTTACAATCCAAGTGTCTTTAGGAACACGCTCGCCATCATTTGTGGTTACAAAATCTCTTTGATAAAAAACGTCCAAACAATTGGAACAATCTTTAGACACCTTTTCAAATTCAGATTTTATCCATCTTCTTGCTGCCCCTATTCCTCTTTTATTAGAAATCGTATCACTAAAAGTGTTTCTAGTTCCAAAATTTGCCAAAACTCTTATATCAGCTTCAATTCGCTTGGTATCAATTTGATCAATTATCGAATAAATTTTGGAATCCGTTTGACTAAAAAAAAGTTGACTAAAGCATAAAAAGCTAATAAAATAAATATGTTTCATTTGTTTTTTATTCAAATTTAGCAATAATAATAGTTAAATTTCATTTAAATAGTTAAAAATAGTAAATTGGCACGCATGAAAACAAAGCAAATCTTTATTCTGTTATTCTGTTTTGGATTAGTACTCTCTGGTATCCATCCTAAAGAATATTTCACTTGGTTTTTAGAAGTTTCTCCAGCCATTATAGGATTTATCATATTAACTTTTACCAATAAAAAATTTCCTTTTACAAATTTCACCTATTTCTTCATACTTCTCCATTGCTATATTTTATTCCTTGGAGGGCATTATACTTATGCCGAAGTGCCTGTGTTTGATTGGATAAAAGATACTTTTAATCACAGCCGAAACAACTATGACAAATTGGGTCATTTTGCACAAGGATTTGTACCTGCAATGATTACTAGAGAATTGTTTATTAGAAAAAATGTGGTAGCCAACAAAAACTATTTCAATTTTATCATTATCTCTATCTGTTTAGCAATTAGTGGTGCTTATGAGTGGATTGAATGGTGGGTTTCCATAGGTACCGGTGAAGGTGGTGATGCCTTTCTAGGAACGCAAGGTTATGTCTGGGACACACAATCAGATATGCTCTTGGCAACTATTGGGGCGAGTTGTATGCTCCTATTTTTAAGTAAAAAACACGACGACGCCATCAACAACCTTGAACCCTAATTTAAATTACGATGCTACACCTAAACTTCTCTCCTTTTCCTGAGCTCGAATCTGGGCGCTTGCAATTTCGAAAACTAACCGATGCTGATGCACCTGAAATTTTACGTCTTCGAGGAAACCCAGACACCATGAAATACATTCCAAGACCTTTGGCAAAAAGTCTGGAAGATGCCATAGCACATATTAAACAAATCAATGATAAAATCGATGAAAACTTGGATATTAATTGGGCAGTTACAGAAAAAGGTAACGATATATGCATTGGTCTTATGGGATTTTATAGAACGCAACCCGAGCATTATAGAACCGAATTAGGCTATATGATTGCACCCGAACATTGGGGAAAAGGCTACGCAACAGAAGCCATAAACACCCTATTAGATTATGCATTCCATACCCTTAGATTTCATTCCATTGAAGCGGTTATTGATGCGAGACATACTGCCTCAGAACGTGTTTTACAAAAATCGGGGTTTGTAAAAGAAGCCCATTTTAAAGAAAATTTTTATTACAACCATGAATTTACGGATACGGTAGTTTATGGATTGTTGCAACGCAATTTTATAAAAAAATAGTTTCCTATAAAATTATAGATTTTTAAAGTACCTTTGTGGTCACATGTTAAAAACGATCAACATACTCAATAAACGGGCAAAATTCGATTACGAAATTCTCGACAAATACTCGGCTGGAATTGTTTTATCCGGTACCGAAATTAAATCGATTCGTTTGGGTAAAGCCTCCATTACAGAAAGTTTTTGTGAATTTCACGAAGGCGAACTTTTTGTCATCAACTCCACTATTGAAGAGTATTTGTATGGTACCCACTACAATCACAAAACGAAGAGCGAACGCAAACTTCTTTTAAATAAAAAAGAATTAAAAAAGCTTAATAAAGATTCGGAAAACAAAGGGTTAACGATTGTTCCACTTCGCTTATATACCAATGAAAAAGGCTTGGCCAAGCTTGAAATTGCGCTTTGCAGAGGTAAAAAGAATTATGATAAACGGGAATCTTTAAAGGAACAAGATACCAAACGCGATTTGGATCGCATCAAAAAAGCTTTTTAACTTTTCGAAAGTTTTTTTCCTAACTAAAATTAATTACAGTTAATTAATTTTTATTTTCTAATAAGGGAACAAATTTACAATCACCAAATTCATGTTTTTCAAATTGGGTTTCGTTCTTACGAATCAATAGCGTCATAATTTGTTCTTTTTCACCCACTGGAATAACCAATCGACCTCCAATTTTCAGTTGGGCCATTAAAGCTTGGGGAATAACCGGCGCACCCGCAGTTACAATAATACTATCAAATGGAGCCGCTTCCGGCAATCCTTTATACCCGTCGCCAAAAACCATTTTCTTTGGATGGAAACCCAATTTTGGCAACTCACGCAGGGTATTTTTAAACAATTTATTTTGGCGTTCAACAGTATAAACTACCGCGCCCAACAAGCACAAAACAGCGGTTTGATACCCACTACCCGTCCCTATCTCTAAGACTTTATCGCCTTTCTTAATTTCTAATAATTGGCTTTGATAAGCTACTGTATACGGCTGAGAAATGGTTTGATCGGATCCAATAGGAAATGCCGTATCCTGGTAGGCAAAATTTTCAAAAATTTCTGCTAAAAAAAGATGGCGCGGAATTTTACCAATAGCGACTAACACATTTTTATCGGTTATGCCCTTTTCTTCCAACACTTTTACGAGTTGATTTCTAAGTCCTTGATGTTTATTGGTATCCTTCAATTTGGGTCCTGATTTATTTCGTAAAAATAACTTGAAAAAAATCAAAATGCAAATTTCAAATTCCAAATAAAACAACTATTTTAATTGTTTGCAAATTGGGTTTTCAAAATTGGAATTTAGGTAATAATTAGTACTTTTGATAAAATTTTATTTTATGCTAAAAGTAGGCGTTTTAGGTGCTGGTCACTTGGGGAAAATACATT
>NZ_JBILKB010000076.1:0-8415 GCF_044376915.1 Flavobacterium sp. | reverse complement strand
ATCACCTTTTTTTATATCGGAATTATAGAATAGTTGCATAGTTTTTAATTTTTGTCTAACCAGTTTTTCCAATCTTTCCCTACATTGTCCCAATTATAAACTTCATGAATTGGTTCTCTTTTATCATTCACTGGAAAATAATTATGCTCAAGATCGAAATAGGGTATAAATTTTAAATATTGTAATCCCAATTGAATACTTTCTATATATAATAAATCGTTATAGGGTGCATTCCAATCTTTTGTGCCATAAGTTATCAAAACTGGAATTTTAAGTTTTTTAAGATGCAAAGCTGATGGTTGAGAAAAATCGTATGTTGCTTTATAAGTATCACCACCATTATAGTCAATATTGTTTTTATTTTCAACAACAAATTTCCAATATTCGATTAAATCATAATTTTTTTGTTTACTTACTTCTTCTACAAGCATGCTTAAAATTCTTCCATAAGGATTTCCACTAGAATAAATTAAATGTGTTATTTTTTTATTTTTAGTTGCTAATTTAGCTGCGATTGTGCTTCCTTCAGAATGGCCAGCAAGTACTAATTTGTTTTTTAAAATCCATTGTTCTTTGAATAATTTATTAATTACAAAGCTATTTCGCTCAACATAATAATCTAAATAATTATTGTCGGAATATATTCTTGAAACGCTATCGTTTTCAATAAGATATTGATAATTGTTTTTTAAATCTTTTACATCTGAAATTACAGGAACACCTGGTTTTCCTACTATTACTATATGAAATTCAGTTAAAAAATCACTTACATCAAACGGAAAGGTTCCATACAAAACAGTGTTTTTATATTTTAACAATGGTTGAGGCATGCTTCCTTGACAGAAAAAAAACAGTGGTTTTTTAATATTTTCTTCTCCTTTTTTCGATTGAATTAATACATCAACAATTGTTTTTTTGTATTCAAAAGTCATATGTCTATAACCAAAATCTTCTGGTTTTTTTTGACCAAAAGTTTTTAAAGAAATTAAGATTAGGAAAAATATTTTTTTCATTTTTTTTAAAATTCAATACGTGCTTTTGAGGTGATTTCAGCGGAACTAAAATTACCTTCTAAAAAGTTGTAATAGCCCACAATTCCAATCATGGCAGCATTGTCTGTAGTATATTCAAATTTTGGAATGTAGGTTTTCCAACCGTATTTTTGTTCGGTTTCTTTTAAAGTGGTTCGAATGCCTGAATTTGCTGAAACCCCACCGCCAATAGCAATCTTATTGATTCCGGTTGCTGCAACAGCCAATTTAAGTTTATCCATCAATATTTGAATAATTGTATGCTGAATGGATGCGCAAATATCCGCTTTATTTTCTTCGATAAAGTCTGGGTTTTCGGCAATATTTTTCTGGATAAAATAAAGTATTTGCGTTTTTAATCCGCTAAAACTAAAGTTCAAGCCGGGTACTTTCGGTTTGGTAAAGGGAAACGCTTTTGGATTGCCTTCTTGCGCAAATTTATCAATCAAAGGACCACCAGGATAGGGCAGTCCTAGTATTTTTGCGCTTTTGTCGAAAGCTTCACCCACTGCGTCATCTGTGGTTTCTCCGATAATTTCCATATCGAAAAAGCTTGTTACTTTTACAATTTGAGTGTGTCCGCCCGAAATGGTCAAAGCCAAGAAAGGAAAATCGGGTTTATCAAAACCTTCCTCATTAATAAAATGCGCTAGAATATGTGCTTTCATGTGATTGATAGCGATCAATGGGATTTGGAGTGCACAACTCATAGATTTTGCAAATGAACCTCCCACTAATAATGAACCCATCAATCCTGGACCTTGTGTGAAGGCAATACAATCTAAATCATTTTTTGTGATTCCAGCTTTTTTTAATGCAACATCAACAACTGGAACAATATTTTGTTGGTGCGCTCTTGAGGCAAGTTCGGGTACAACTCCACCATATTCTTCATGAATAGGCTGTCGGGCTACGATATTGGACAAAACCACATCGTTACACAACACTGCGGCAGATGTATCGTCGCATGAACTTTCAATCGCAAGTGTAAAAATTTTTCTTTCTATCATTTTTAGGCACGAAATTTGACTTAAAGATATTGTAATTATCTTACAAAAATCCTTATTTTTGTTGGAAATCCCTGTTAGCTATAAATTTAAGCAAATTTAAAACAAAATAGAGTATCAAAAAATATAAAAAAATACTATTTCGTATTCTCATAGGAATATTACTATTGTTACTCTTTTTGGGTACTGTTTTGTCGTTACCACCCGTTCAATCTATACTGGGAAAATACGCAACCGATGAGTTAAATAAAGCATACGGAACAGATCTAACCATAGAACAAGTAGCCATAACGCCATTTGGTAGTGTCAAACTAAAAGGGATATTGATTTTGGATCATCACAAGGATACCCTTTTTGCTATCAAACGTTTAAATACTTCTATTTTAAGTTTTTCAAAACTTTATGATCCTGGACACCCCTATTTAAAAGATGTTATTTTGGATGGTTTGGATGTCAAGATAACCAACTACAAAAATGAGGATTATACGAATTTAGATCGATTTATTGATGCTTTTGATGATGGTTCGCCTTCTTCGGGTAAATTTAGAATGCGTGCCAATAAAATGACTGTCTTCAGTAGTCGTTTTCGATATATTGATGAAAATTTAAATACGCCTAAGGTTCTCGATTTAAAAAGATTGAACGGAAAATTGGAGGATTTTTTAATTAAAGGTCCAAATGTTACTACGATCATTAATCGTTTGGCGTTTAAAGACCATCGGGGAATTGAAGTAACGCAATTGACCGCTGGATTTACGTATACTAAGACCAATATTCTGTTGGATCATTTAGCACTTCAAACTACTCATTCAGAACTGAAAGGAAAAGTGGAATTGCGATACAAACGGGAAGATTTTAAAGACTTCAACAATAAAGTGATTTTTGATGTTCAATTGGATAAAGCAACTATTGCTTCTAATGATTTGAATTGTTTTTACAACGAATTTGGGAAGCATAATATGTTTTATTTGGATACTCATTTTCTGGGAACATTAAATAATTTTACCCTACATGATTTGCAGTTGTTGGATAAAAATCAATCAGAAATAATAGGTTCGGTTACGTTTAAAAATCTATTCGGAAAAGACAATCAATCTTTTTACATGAAAGGTAATTTTGATCGTGTAGCCACGGATTATAAAAAAATTATCCGTGTATTGCCTCGTGTGTTGGGAAAAAATCTACCATTGATACTTTCAAAATTTGGTACAGTTGATTTGGCGGGATCTATTGAATTGACTCAGAAATACATCAATGCCGATGTTTCATTATTGTCCAGTTTGGGTGCGATTGATAGTGATTTTTCAATGCAAAATATAGATGCTATAGATTGTGCATCGTATCAAGGGAATATACAATTATCTGCCTTTGATTTGGGTACTTTGATCAATGAAAAAATGGTCGGTCGCGCCACCCTGAATTTAGCTATTGATGGATCTGGATTTACAAAGCAATTATTGAATACAAAGCTTAAAGGAACTGTTGATGCTATTGCTTATAACGGGTACAATTATCAATCAATCGCAGTAGATGGGAGTATGAAAATGCCATATTTTAAAGGATATTTTAATAGTAATGATCCGAATTTAAAAATGGATTTTGATGGAGTAGTAGATTTGAGCAAACGGATAAATAATTATGATTTTAAAGCACAAATTGACTATGCCGATTTGCATCTTCTTAACTTCTATAAAAAAGATACACTTTCAATTTTTAAAGGTAAAATTAATTTTAAAGCGGCAGGTGGTTCTGTAGATGATTTAACTGGGGCACTATCTATTCATGATGTATCTTATCAAAACAGCAAAAATTCTTACTTTTTTGAAGATTTTGAAATCACCTCTTCTTTTGACGCAGAAAACGTAAGAACCATATCAATGAATTCGCCGGATATTATCAGTGGTCAAGTTATCGGGAAATATAAGATTAAAGAGGTTCAAAAAATCATCGAAAATGCGCTAGGAAGTTTGTATGCCAATTATTCTCCAAATAAATTAGCGAAAAATCAATTTTTATCTTTTGATTTTAAGATTTATGATAAAATAGTTGAAGTATTTATTCCAGAGGTTTCGATTTCTGAAAATACGAGTTTTAAAGGGCAAATCAATGCCGATGCTGGTAAATTTGAATTGGATTTCATTTCGCCTTCAATAGTAGCCTACGATAACCAAATCAAAAATGTAACAATTGATATTGATAATAAAAACCCAATATATAATACCTATATTTCAGTTGACACAATTGCAAATAAGAATTATAAAATTGCAGATTTCAACTTGATTAATGTAACATTAAATGATACACTATTTGTGCGTTCTGAATTTAAAGGTGGTGCTCAAAGTAAAGATAAATTTGACATCAATTTATTCCACACCATCAATCAAGATAAACAGTCAGTAGTGGGTTTTAAAAAATCAGAAATTACGTTCAAAGATTACATTTGGTTCATTAATGAACAAGAAACAAATGACAATAAAATTATTTTCGATAAATACCTGAAGAATTTTGATTTTCAAAAAATCAGTCTGTCACACAACGAACAAAAGATCGATTTTTATGGTACCATGCGGGATTCAACGTATAAAGATTTTCAGTTGACGTTCAATGAAGTTGATTTGAAGAAGGTGACACCCACTATAGAAAATCTTTCTTTTAGTGGAAACATTAACGGGAATGTACAATACAAACAAGATAAAAACAGTTATGATCCCGAGTCAAATATCACCATTGATAATTTACAAGTTAATGATATACTATTAGGTGATTTGGATTTTGCAATAGAGGGAAACAATACATTCAATCAATTCCAAGTTAATTCGTCATTAAATAAAAATGGTGAAGAACATTTTTTCTTGACAGGTAACGTCAATTTTGTAGGACAGCAATCAAGTTTAGCATTGGATGCTGGGTTTAAAGAATTTGATTTAGCGCCATTTGGACCATTACTGGGTTCGGTATTGTCTGATGTAAGAGGAACTGCAACAGGAAGAGCAAATATTGCGGGCGCCCTCACACAACCCGAAATTGATGGAAGGTTGTATTTAAATGAAGCGGGCATGCGCGTTCCCTATTTGAATGTGGATTATGCGTTTGAAAAAAACGCCATTGTAGATATTACAGAGCACCAATTTAGTTTGCGAAAAATTGAAGTTAGGGATACCAAATACAAAACAAAAGGGGTGTTGGATGGATCCATTCGTCATAAAGCACTAGACGATTGGCAATTGGATTTGCATCTGAATTCAAATAACATTTTAGCTTTAGACACACCTGATTCGGAGGGGGCATACTATTATGGTACTGCTTTTATGAAAGGTGTTGCTAGTATTACTGGAGCTGTCAATGCACTAAATATTGAAGTTACCGGCCAGTCTGAAAAAGGGACTATCATAAAAATTCCTGTTAATGATGATGAAGATTTAGGGGATAACTCGTTTATCAAGTTTATGACAAATGAAGAGTTTCAGAAGATAAAAATGGGCAAAGTTGTTGAGAAAAATAAATATCAGGGTATTGAGTTGGCCTTACGTTTTGATATTGACCAAAATGCCGAGATTGAAATTATTTTGAATAAAGAGTCAGGTCATGCCATGAAAGGAAGAGGTGTGGGTTCTATGTTTATGGAAATCAATACCTTGGGTAAGTTTCAAATGAATGGAGATTTTATTGTTCAAGAGGGACAATATAATTTTAAATATGGCGGACTTATTGATAAAAGATTCAATGTAACGAAAGGAGGAACCATACGTTGGGATGGGGATCCGATGAATGCGGTATTAGATTTAGAAGCTACCTATATTACAACAGCTAATCCTGCGGTATTATTGGAAAGTGCTTCTTTAAATAAAAAAGTAGATACTCATGTTTCCATATTATTAAATGGGAATCTAAGCAATCCGCAACCCGATTTTAATATAAATTTTCCTACGGTCCCATCGGTTTTAAAAAGTGAAATTGAATATAAGCTTCAAGATAAAGATACCCGACAAACTCAGGCATTTGCCTTGTTATCTACAGGTTCTTTTGTAACTGCTGAAACTGCAGGAAATGCAGCATACGGTCCTTTATTTGAACGAGCGGGTTCGCTTATTAATGGATTGTTTGCCGATGACGAAAGTAAATTACAATTGGGCTTTGACTATTCACAAGGTAATCGTTTAACGGAGATTTCTGATCGTGTTGGAGTTACGGTGAGTACACGCATAAACGATAGAATTTCTATCAATGGAAAAGTAGGAGTTCCAGTTGGAGGTGTTAGTGAATCGGTAATTGTAGGTAACGTAGAAATACAAATGCAATTGAACGAAGATGGATCACTTACAGCTCATGTATTCAACAGAGAAAACAACATCAATTACATTGGAGAAGGAATTGGTTATACTCAAGGATTGGGACTTACTTATAACGTAGAGTTCAATACCTTTAAGGAAATGATTCGCAAAATTTTTACCAAGAAAAGTGTATCCAAAACGGCTACCAATTCCAATAGTGATATTCCTGATTCTGAAGATATTCCTTCAGAGTTTTTAGATTACATCAATACCCGAAAAGAAAAAAAATCGGAAGGAACTAAAGAAATTAGCAATAAAGTACCAGAAATCGATTAATTTTTCAATTTTTAGCATTAAAAATAAAAAGTTATTAACGAAAACGTTTGAATTTGCCACTATATTTAAATAGTCAGCAAAATTGCTTATTTATTATCAATTCCTTTATTAATTTTACATAAACAAATAAATACTCATGACTACAAAGATTAGAAAAATAGGTGTTTTAACTTCTGGAGGTGATTCTCCAGGAATGAATGCTGCTATTCGTTCAGTTGTAAGAACTTGTGCATATCATAATATTGAATGTGTTGGAATCTACAGAGGTTACCAAGGCATGATAGAAGGTGATTTCAAAGAAATGGGGCCGCGTTCGGTAAATAATATCATCAATAAAGGAGGTACTATTTTAAAATCGGCTCGGTCTAAAGAATTTATGACTGTCGAAGGGCGTCAAAAAGCGCATGCTAATTTAGTAGCCGCTGGTATTGATGCTTTAGTTGTAATTGGTGGTGATGGTAGTTTTACAGGTGCCGAAGTTTTCAATAGTGAGTATGGTTTTCCTGTGATGGGAATTCCGGGTACAATTGATAATGATATTTATGGAACCAGTCATACATTAGGTTATGATACGGCTTTAAATACGGTAGTTGATTGTATCGACAAGATTCGTGATACAGCGAGTTCCCACAACCGACTTTTTTTAGTGGAAGTAATGGGTAGAGATGCAGGTCATATTGCATTAAATGCGGGAATTGGTGCTGGTGCCGAAGAAATATTAATTCCGGAAGAAGACTTGGGTTTAGAGCGATTAATAGAATCGTTGCGTCGCAGTAAAGCTTCAGGGAAATCTTCAAGTATCGTAGTGATTGCTGAAGGAGACAAAATAGGCAAAAATGTATTCGAATTAAAGGATTATATCGAAGAAAATTTTCCAGAATATGATATTCGTGTATCGGTATTAGGCCATATGCAACGGGGAGGTTCACCTTCTTGTTACGATCGTGTACTTGCAAGTCGATTTGGAGTTAAGGCTGTAGAATCTATTATTGAAGGCAAATCGAACTACATGGTAGGTATGTTAAATGATAAAGTTGCGCTCACACCATTAGAACAAGCCATTAAAGGAAGTTCAGAAATTGATAAAGAATTGCTTCGCGTTTCTGATATCATGACTACATAAAATAGACCTGTAGGTATAGTTATATAAATTTAAATTTAAATCAAAGTATTAATTATTGGCTTTAAGTAGAAATTTAAAGCATAAAGTTTAAAAAAATGTCAAAAGTAAAATTAGGAATTAACGGTTTTGGAAGAATTGGAAGAATTGTATTTAGAGAAACTTTCAATAGAGATAATGTAGAAGTTGTAGCAATTAATGATTTGTTGGATGTAGATCATTTGGCGTATTTATTAAAGTATGATTCTGTTCACGGACGTTTTAACGGAAAAGTTGAAGTCAAAGATGGAAAATTATATGTAAATGATACTTTCATTAGAGTTACTGCAGAAAGAGATCCAAAATTAATCCAATGGGATCAAGTAGGCGTAGATGTAGTTGCTGAATGTACAGGTTTCTTTACCACTATTGAAACAGCTAGTGCTCACCTTGAAGGTGGTGCTAAAAAAGTTGTTATTTCGGCTCCCTCAGCAGATGCTCCTATGTTTGTAATGGGTGTAAATCATACAAAAGCTACAGCGGCTGATAAAGTAGTTTCGAATGCGTCTTGTACCACTAACTGTTTAGCGCCATTGGCTAAAGTTATTCATGATAATTTTGGAATTTTGGAAGGGTTAATGACAACTGTTCATGCTACCACTTCAACTCAA
>NZ_JBILKB010000021.1:0-27644 GCF_044376915.1 Flavobacterium sp. | reverse complement strand
CTCGATAGCGCCAATTCATAGGGCTGATAATGAAATAAGGGATATTCAGGAACATGTACTTCATGATAGTGCACATTGGGACTCAATAAGGCCAATCGCACCGGTTGACTATAGGTAATAAAGTGTATTTCGTGCCCTCTTTTAGCTAATTCTAAGCCCAATTCGGTTGCTACTACACCACTCCCACCAAATGTTGGATAACAAACTATCGCAATTTTCATTCGTTTCAATTTTTATAAAATTACCTATTTTATTGATTGTACTCGATTCATTGTTTTATATTATTTTCTGAAAGTCGATTCATACAGGGCAATCCAATCCGACACCGAAATTTTTCTAACCAATTCACCAATCAAATCAAAGGGAATATTTTCGGGTTTTTTAATGCGCAAACAACTTTTTCCAATATCAAGTTTTTGCACCGAATGTTTGGGATATTCTGTCACAAACCAATCATATAATTCGGGTTTTGCATAAATTCCCATATGATAAATATTAATGCTGCTTTTTTGACTGGCAAATGCTAAGAAAGGCAAAGGTAATTCTGGCGAACAATGATACCCTGTTGGATAAATTGAATGCGGAACGACATATCCAATCATGCCATAACTAATACACTCCTGAAAACCATCGGGCAAATTATCCAAGATTACATTTCGTAATTTTTGCAAGGCCTCTTTTCGATCTTCTGGCGCTTCGCTAATGTATTGTGCTACTGTGGTTGCTTTTGAAGTCATGCTTATTGAATTATTGCTTCGTAAATCACTTTTTGTATATTTTCTCTAATATTCTCCTTCGACAATCGGTTAGCAGCGTTGGCGTCAGGATAGGTTCTATTCGATAAAAAAACATATACAATTTCTTGTTCAGGATCTGCCCAGGCCATGGTTCCAGTAAAACCGGTATGACCAAAACTTGTCAATGAAACACACCCACAAGTTGGACCTTCAGAGCCCAATTGCGGTTTATCAAATCCAACCCCTCTTCTATTTCCATCTTTACAAAAATAACAAGTATTGAATTTTTGGAGGGTTTCAGGGGTTATGAATTGCTTACCTCCATAACTCCCCTTTTGCAAATACATTTGCATTATTTTTGCAATATCTAAGGCATTGGAAAACAAACCGGCGTGTCCAGAAATTCCACCTTGCATAGCAGCAGCCATATCGTGCACGTAGCCATGAACCAGCTGGTATCTGAAATAATTATCAATTTCAGTTGGAATTACTTCGCTTTTATCCAATTGATGTAACGGGTTATATGTTAAGGAATTGGCACCTATATATGCATAGAAATTGTTTTTTGTCAAATATTCTAAAGTCTTTTCGTTCTGTTTTTCTAAATATTCTTTGAATAAAATAAATGGAAAATCACTGTACTTGTATTGTTTTTTTGGCAATAACTCACTATTTGCAATTGCTTTAATTAGGGAATCGTTATAATCGGTACGTAAATACAAATCTTCTGCCACTTTAATTTGATAATCAACTGTAGGCTGTGTTCTGTAATAATTAGCCGAAGGTCTGTTAAGACTGTCTAAAGTAGCTTTATAAAACGGAATCCAAGGTTGAAAACGGGCTTGATGCGTCAACATATCCAATAACGTTGCATCTTGCTTATTTGTCCCTTTAAAAACCGGGAGCATTGTCTTTAATTTGGTTTCCAATGTAAGATTTCCATTGTCAAATTCTTGCATAATATTTGGTAAAGTGGCAATAATTTTAGTTAAAGAAGCGATATCATAGACATCTGTATTTTTAACTGTTAATGACCCATCTTCATAGGTGTGGGTTCCAAATGCTTTTTGATATACCACTTTTCCTTTTCGGGCCACCACAATTTGCATACCTGGAGTCATTTTTTTATCAATTGCTCCTTTAGCAATTGCATCTATTTTCGCTAAAACTGTTGAACTCATTCCAACATTTTCGGGGACTTCAAATCCTAAACGTTGGATAGCTAAGGTTTCAATGCCTTCGTTAACTTTAAAATGTTCTTCAATTGAAACCGGTAATTTCCCTTTGGAACCAATAGCACCAAAAATCACTTGAGGCACTACAGATTGAGAAATCGCATTGTTTTGATACCCTACAATAATTGTTTCAATAGACTCAAAATTTTTGATGGTCAATAACGAATAGGGTTTCGTAAAGAACGACAAAATCACATCATTTTGTTGGGCAATTTGATTAATCCATAATAATTCTCGAAACGTTAAATTATGATTTCTCCATGCGCCATCTGATTTGTGATAGCCAATAATTACTTTTGAATACTCTTGTAACTCGACCAATACCGAATCTAAATCCTTTGATGCAATTTCAGTAACATTTGCATAGCTTTTCAATTTAGTCAAAAACACCTCTGAATTATCATTACCTAACTTTACATAGGCAATTTTTTCTTTATCCAATTGGGCCAATGGAATTGATTTGGTGTCATTTTTAATTACTGTAACTGCATTTTCATACAATTGATAATTTAAAGCTTCATAGTCAACTGCATTCAAATCTGTATATAAATTATCCATGAGAATGGGTTGGTAATTGTTTAGATTTGCCTTGAATTTATAAGCCAATATTTTTTTAACAGAATACGCCAAACGATCTTCTGTTAGTCTTCCATCTGTAGTAGCTTCTTTGAATTTTTGAATAGCTACAGGAACGTTTTCAGCAAAAAGCAAAACATCATTTCCGGCTAAAAAAGCTTCTAAATCAATATCGCCAGGTTTCTTAAAATTACTGGCACCTTTCATATTTAAGGCATCGGTAAATATTAATCCTTGAAATTGCAGTTCGTTTTTTAATATATTGGTAACTACATTATACGAAATAGAAGTAGGATAATTTTCTCTGGGCTCAATACTGGGTACATTCAAATGCGCGACCATAACACTAGCCAAACCATTTTTTATCAACTCTTTGTATGGATAAAGTTCTACTTGATCAAGACGAGCTTTATCAAAAGAAACAGAGGGCAACGTATGATGGGAGTCGGTTGACGTATCTCCATGTCCAGGAAAATGCTTGGCTGTTGCAAAAACCCCTTCGTCTTGCAAGCCTTTCATTAATGCCAATGCTCTAATGGAAACAGTCTCTTTTGTTTCACCAAAAGAACGGTTTCCAATAATTGGATTTTTAGGATTGGTATTGATGTCGACAACAGGAGCAAAATTAAAATGAATTCCCAATCGTTTCGATTGTTTAGCCATTTGATTACCAGCTTTTTCGATAAGTTTTACATCTTGAACGGCTCCCAATGTCATGTTCCACGGATAACGATAGGTAGAATCGAGACGCATGCTCAAGCCCCATTCTGCATCTATTCCAATAAACAAAGGTACTTTTGATTGGGCTTGATAACGATTGGTAAGTTTGGCTTGACGAACAGGTCCTCCTTGAAAAAAGATCAATCCTCCAATTTTATATTCGGCAACCAATTTTTCGATGGCTTTATGATGGGCTTCATCTTTATTTGAATAGGCGGCCACCATAAATAATTGTCCCACTTTTTCCTCATAAGAAAGTTGGTTATAAACACTATCCACCCAAACTTCTTGTGGAAGAGTAGATTTTTTTTGTCCAAATGATATGATAGAAAAAAATAAAAAAACGAGCAAATAACGCATGTAATCAATGATTTGTATAATAAAAAAATCATCATTACTAAAAACGAATGATGATTTTCAAATATAGTTTAAATATTCGTTTTAGAAAAATCTATTGTGCCAACTTTCACTTGCAGGCACTTCCCAAAATTGTTCCCATTCTCCAATGGTATTTACCAAATTATTAAATACTATTGTATTCGAAGAAACAGCTTTTTCTTTGGCTAATTTTTTAAAATCTAGCAGTGTCTTAAATGTTACATGCTCTCCCATTTTAAATGTTACATTCATTTTATCCAACAAATCAACACCATATTGTTGTTCTAAATTTTGAATGAATTGTACAGAAGCATCAATAGAACAACCAGTTGCTGCTTGCACTTCTTGATTTACCGCGATAATGATGAACCGATTATAACGGGTCACGAAAGAAGCTTCAAGTTGGTGTCCGTGTGCCGCCCAATTCTCTATAAAAAGTTTTAAATTTTCTTCAATTGCTGTAATTTCTTCATCGGAAAACTTTCTATTGGATTGATAAATCCAAACTTTAGCTTCTTCTGGGAGTGTATCAAAGGGTACGTACATAATTATAGATCTTGTGCGTTGGCAATTAATTCTGCAATGTCATATATTTTTACATCAGACTCTTTCTCTTTGTGCTTGATACCATCGGTTAACATGGTATTACAAAACGGACATCCTGCAGCAATAATTTCTGGTTTGGTTTCTAGAGCATCTTCTGTTCGTTCAATATTGATATCTTTGGTACCTTTTTCGGGTTCTTTAAACATTTGTGCCCCACCTGCACCGCAACACAATCCGTTGGCACGAGAACGTTTCATCTCAACAAGTTCTGCATCTAATTTTTGAATCAAATCGCGAGGTGCTTCATATATATTATTAGCTCTTCCCAAATAACAAGGATCATGAAAAGTGATGCGTTTTCCTTTAAATTGACCGCCTTCAATAGCTATTCTACCTTCGTTCAATAACAATTTAATAAATTCGGTATGGTGCATTACTTCATAGTTTCCACCCAATTCAGGATATTCATTTTTTAACGTATTAAAACAGTGCGGACATGCTGTAACAATGCGTTTTACCTCGTAAGCATTCATTACTTCAATATTTGTTACCGCTTGCATTTGAAATAAAAATTCATTTCCTGCTCGCTTTGCCGGATCGCCAGTACAACTCTCCTCAGTTCCTAAAACGGCAAATGAAACATTTGCTCGATTTAATATTTTTACAAAAGCTTTCGTGATTTTTTTTGCTCTATCATCAAAACTTCCTGCACATCCTACCCAAAACAAGACCTCTGGCTGCTTGCCTTGAGCCATCATTTCGGCCATTGTTGGTACGCTTAAATTCTCTGACATTGTAGAATAGATTTAATAGTTAAATGCGTTTGTACGGATAACGTATACCCTATATATTTATTATTATTGTTGTTCGTCATCAAATACTTGAATAGTAACTTCTTTGTCGACTAAGTCAGTGAATTTTCCATTATATCGAGTAGCTTTCACTAAGTGGTTGTCGATCCAATGGTAATTTCCCCCTCTGGGTTTCCCCATTAGCATGCCGTGGTACTTGAATCCGTGTTTTTGAAGCCAAGCTTCTGTAACAGCACGATGATCTTCGGTTCTAGAGGTAAAAAAGAAGATAATATGTCCTTCTTCATACCACTTATTTAAGGTTACTAATGCGTCAGGATAGACGGCAGCAGTTACCATTCGTTCTGGCTCTTCATTTGGAATATCGTCGCAAATTGTTCCGTCAATATCGATTAAATAATTTTTAATTCCTTCTGGCAATACCGGACTCAATAGTTCTCCATTTACAGATAATGCCTGTAATTTTCCTTCAATTTCTTCTTGATTCATTATAATAGTTGTTGTGTTTATGCTTCGTTAGACCAATTCAATCGATCCATTTGATTGTATTGCCATGGGGCACCATTATTCTCAATATTGGTCATAACTGTATTTAATTCTGTTGGAGCCGCACTTTGTTCCATAACTAAATAACGACGCATATCGATAATAATTGATAGCGGACTAATGCTAATAGGACATTCCTCTACACAAGCATTACAAGAAGTACATGCCCACAATTCTTCTGCAGTGATATAATCGTTTAATAATGATTTTCCGTCAGGTATAAATATTCCTTTATTCGCATCCATATTTTTGCCCACTTCTTCCAATCGGTCGCGAGTGTCCATCATTATTTTTCGAGGAGATAATTTTTTACCGGTTTGATTGGCTGGACAGGAAGACGTACAACGCCCACACTCAGTACAGCTGTACGCATTTAATAATTGTACCCAATTCAAGTCTTGAACATCAGAAGCTCCAAATTTTGCCGGAACTGCCTCGGAACCAGAGGGAGCTGCAAACGGATCAGCATTTGGATCCATCATTAATTTAACTTCATTCGTAACACTTTCTAAATTATCCAGTTTTCCTTTCGCATTCAAATCGGCATAAAACGTGTTTGGGAAAGCCAATAAAATATGGAGGTGTTTTGAAAAATATAAATAGTTTAAGAAAATTAAAATCCCAATAATATGCAACCACCAAGAAGCACGTTCAATTACAACCACTATTCCTTCACTCATTCCATTGAAAAAAGGTGCAATGAATTGAGAAATAGGAAAACTCCCTACTTTGTCATAATGTCCAATACCTAGTTGTTGCAAATGCAAATCGGCTGAATTCATGATTAAAAATAACGACATCAGAACCACTTCAAAATACAAAATATAATTGGCATCATTTTTTGGTGCACCATTCAAATCTGAATTCGCGAAACGGGCTAATTTTATAACATTTCTTCGCATCCAAAATACAAATACAGCTACCAATACTAATACTGCCAATATTTCAAAGGATGCAATTAATACATTATAAAAACCACCCATGAACGACAATGCTCTATGAGTACCAAAAAGTCCATCAATAATAATTTCAATCACTTCTATATTAATGATGACAAATCCGGCATAAACAATAATATGCAAGAATCCTGCAACTGGACGTTTTACCATTTTTGATTGACCAAAAGCGATCATCATCATGTTTTTCCATCGTTCTGAAGAATTGTCCTTGCGATTGATATCGTGTCCCAAATTGATATTTCGAATCAGTTTTTTTACGTTGATAGTAAAATAACCTGCACCAACTGCTAGAAGTATAGCAAATAAAATATTATCTAAAAAACTCATAAAACTATAGGTTTATTTTTTAATAGTATCGTTTATCGGAGTCATATAAGGTTTATTCTTTTTTCCAAAAAGAGAAACATTTACATAACGTGTAGGATGTAAGCGAACATCTTGTAACAACAACTCTAATTCTTTAGATGTTTTAGAGAAATTAGTATAAAGCGTTTCATCTTTAATCAATTTACCCATCGTTCCTTTACCCTGCTCCAATGCGGTCATTATTTTATCAACTTCGGCCAACGTCTTTTCTAAATTTTTAACTGTTTGTCCCAAATTAGCTTTTGCCAACGAATCGGAAATAACCGCAAAATTACTCGCTGTTTTATCAAAATTGGAAACAATGCTGTTAAGATTGGTTTTATTAACCGCAATCAATTCGTTGATGTTTTTTGATGCAACACTAAATTCAGCCAATGTTGTGTCGAGTGATGCGATACTGTTTTTAAGATTCTGACGTGTTTTTGTATCTAAAACATCATTAACATTGGTAAATAATACATCGGCATTTTCCAACAATTCTTGTATTTTTGCCTGTAGAGGTTCTAATTGTTGCGCCAATGCATCTGTTAATCCTAATTTACTTGATGCTTGAAGATAATCTCCAGAAACGGTGTAATTTTTATCCGATAAATTAGGTTTAATAGCAATTTGTCTACCGCCAACTATGCCCGAATCATAAATTTCTGCAATGCTGGATTTCGAAATAGGAAAGTCAGTAGTTATGTGTAATTCAACCAATAGCTTACCATCAGGGTTAATGGTTATCGAATTAACTTTACCAATAGTTAAACCGTTAAGGGTTACAGGAGCTGAGGTTGCTAATCCAGCTACATTTTCATACACCACATATAATTTGTTACTGGCATCAAATAAGTTTTTTCCCTTCAAAAAATTATATCCCCATAGGAACATAAATATTGACATAATAACTAATACCGCTGTTTTAATTTCTCTTGATATTTTCAAAATAGAATATTTTAAACAAAATTAATCTTTTATTTTATTTTAGTTGCCTCCGAAACGCTTATTTTTTTACCATCTTTATAGGCTACCACAAATGCCGATTCAAAACCTTTTTTCTTAGCTTCTTCTAACTTTTTTTCAATGACATCATATTTTTTCTCTTGGGCAAAATAATACTTAAATAATTTTCCTGCAGGTTCTTTAAAAATAGGATACAATCCTTTAAAATCAACTGCTGTTGGATCTAAATCACTCGGACTAGCCGAAATTTGTACCTTAAAAACAATTCCCTTAGTGCTGTGCGCAACGGGCTTTAGTACTTGCTTAACTAACGGTTTCTCTTTGACTTCTGGCGTTTCAACTTTTTTATCAGCAACAACTACAGGGGTTGCTTTAGAAGGTTTGTTTGATGCAAAGAACTCTTTTTTATAATTTATGATCGAACCAGCAATAGCTTCAGCTAGTTTGTTTTGACCTACCGTTGAATTTAAAAATGCCCCTTCTTGTTTGTTTGAAATAAATCCCATTTCAATCAATACCCTTGGCATCGTGATTTGACGCAATACTAAAAAACCAGCTTGCTTAACGCCTCTATTTTTATTGCTCGTTTTTTTTGTAAAAAACTGTTGTACCTTATCTGCCAATTCAATACTTTGATCCAAATATTCTTCTTGTAAAATATTGATACCAATTACAGATTCAGGAGATTTAGGATCGTACCCGTCGTATTTTATTTTATAATCAGCTTCTAAGGAAACTACTTCATTTTCATGCTTGGCTACAGCCAAATTTGCTGCATTTCGGGTGATACCCATTACATAGGTTTCGTTACCTGCAGCTCCTTCATTTTTATTAGCATTACAATGCATGGAAACAAATATGCTCCCTTTCGATTTATTCGCAATGTTAGCGCGTTGCTGCAATTCTACAAAAACATCAGATTTTCGAGTATATACTACTTCTATTTGAGGATCTTTTTCTAAAATTTCACCCACTTTTAAAGCAGTCTTTAAGGCAATGTTTTTTTCAATAGATCCGTGATAAACCGCTCCGAAATCTTTTCCTCCATGACCTGCATCAAGAATAACTTTAAATTTTAAAGCTTGAGCCCAACCAAACAATCCCTGGGAAATTACAAAAATAAGTAGGATCTTTCGTATCATATTATTTCAATTATTTAGTGTCAAATGTTACTATATAAGCCGATTTATATCCTTTGCTTTTTGCTTCTGCCAAACGCTTTCTACAGGCTTCAAAATCGGTTTCAAGCCCATAAAAATATTTATATTTATTATTATCATAGGTTACTGAAATTTGATCTAAACCCTTAAAATTAGAAGGAATCAAATCAATTTTTTTGTTTCCAACTTCCAATTGCACTTTGTAGTGTGTACCTTTAACTGTAGGTCCTTTTTCATTTCCAATTGGTGCTGATTCAGGTTCTGCAGGTACCGAATCGGTATGATTTTCCGAAGAAAAAACTACTTCGGATGGATTAAAAAATGTGTTTTTATAGGCAATAATTGAATTAAATAGCGATTGAGCCATTTCATCTTTACCAGCTTCCGAACTTATATACAATCCTTCTTCTGGGTGGGAAACAAAACCTAGTTCGACCAAAACACCTGGCATAACGGTAGCATCTAAAACCCAAATAGGCTGTTGTTTTACCCCTCTTGAAAAACGATTGGTCATTTGAAAATTCTTTTCGATTTCAGAGGCCAATTCAATACTCTGTCCTAAAAACTCTTCTTGTAAAATTTTCAATCCCAACAAGGTCTCTGGATTGTTTGGATCAAATCCTTTGTATTTTTGGTTGTAATCGTCTTCTAAAAAGATTACACCATTTTCCTTTTTAGCAATATCTAAATTTGTATCGGTACGCGACATACCCATTACAAACGTTTCGGTACCTTTGGCTACTGGACTTTTTACTCCATTACAATGAACCGAAACAAATAGATTGGCCTTTGCTTTGTTTGCTATTTGTGCTCGTTCTCTTAGTTCAATGAAAACATCTGTTTTACGAGTATAAATAACTTTAACTCCAGATTGTTGTTCCAACATTTTCCCAAGACGTAAAACTACATCTAAAACAATATCTTTTTCACGAATTGTTCCCCGCATTGTTCCTGGATCTTTACCCCCGTGACCGGCGTCTAACACAACCTTAAACAATGAAGATTGCTGGGCAAAAGTTATACTTGTACTAATAAAAACAAGTGAAAGAAGAAGGTATTTCATTGTGTTATTTACTGCCATGGTATAAATTAAACGGTTTATAAGTTATAATTTTATTAAAACATTATTTTTGCGAAAAAATATATGTAAGTTTGACCCTTCAAAAAGTAAGCCAAATTTTTACAAAAATAGCATTTAAAGCATTGCACACAAAGTTAATTCATATCGTTTTATCAGTAATTTTACTAACAATTGTAAATTCGATTGCATTTGCTCAAGAATTCAAGGTTAACGATACGTTAAAACTTAATTCAACGATGTTAGAAAAACCCATAAATGGCAAGATGAACGACTCCACTAAAAAGAAAAAAAACGCTTTAGAGGGTATTGTTAAAATGAATGCCAAAGATTATGAAAAAATTGACCAAAAAAAGAAACAGCTTACCCTTTACAATGAAGCTTCCATAAAATATACTGATTTTGATATTAAAGCCGGAATCATTGTTTATGATTTTGAAAAAAAACAAGTTTATGCAGGTCGAATAAAAGATACCGCTGGAAATTACACACAAAGACCTGTTTTTACTCAAGGAACAAATGTGGTTGAGCCCGACTCACTAGTCTATAACAATTCAACTGGTAAAGCCTTGATTTGGAATTCTAGAACCAAACAAGGAGAAATGAATATTAAGGCCGAAATAGCCAAGCGCGAAAATGATTCGGTGGTTTTTATGAAATCGGCGCGAATTACAACTGCTAAAGATATTGACGATCCTGAGTATTATTTTTATGTTACCAAAGTGAAATTTGTTCCCAAGAAAAAAGTAGTGGTGGGTCCTACTAACCTGGTTATTGCAGATGTACCTACTCCACTTTTCTTACCTTTTGCTTATTTTCCAATGAGTGAAAATAGTACATCAGGTTTTATTGTGCCTACACCTGGACAAAATAACCGGCAAGGGTATTTTCTTCAAAATGGTGGGTATTATTTTGCACTAAGTGACTATTATGATTTAGCTGTTTTAGGAGACTATTTTACCAATGGCAGTTACGGATTGCGCGCCGAAAGCAGTTATGCCAAACGCTATAAATTCAACGGGAGATTTAACTTTAGGTTTGAAAACAACATTCAAAGTGAACGTGGATTTCCAGATTATGCACAATCCAAACAATATAACATTCAATGGTCACACAATCAAGATTCAAAAGCAGCGGCTAATTCTAGATTTTCTGCTTCTGTGAATCTAGGAAGTAGCAAGTATTTTAGACAATCTGTAAACATGAATAATGTTGGTTCATCATTGAATAATAATTTGAGTTCTTCCGTATCGTATTCCAAAACTTTTCCAACGATTCCTCAAGTAAATCTTTCGCTATCTGCTACCCATTCACAGAATACAAATACAGAGCAAATTGATATGACATTGCCTACATTTCAAGCCAGTGTTGATCGAATTTTTCCATTTGCACCGAAGGATGGAATTAAAAGAGGAATCATTAAAAATATTAATTTTCAATACAACATTAGAGGTGAAAACCGAATAAGAACTGCCGATTCTTTGTTTTTTAGTCCGCAAATGTTTAGAGATGCAAAAACAGGATTTCAACACAGTATTCCAATCAGTACCAATTTCAAAATTTTAAAATATTTTAGTGTTTCAATGGGTGCTGCTTATAACGAAGTTTGGGCATTTAACACCATTAAAAAAAGATTTAATTTGATTGAAAATGCGGTTAGTATAACCGACCAAAAGGGGTTTGAAGCATTTAGAACCTATAATTTTTCTGCGGGTATAGGAACCACAATTTATGGAACTTTTAATTTTGGTGAAGATAAAAAAATTCAAGCTATTCGACATGTAATTCGACCCAATATTTCCTATGGTTACACTCCTAGTTTTGAACAGTATTACGATACCTATGCAATTGATGCAACAGGATTAACTACTGCAGAATATTCCAAATTTGAAGGCGGATTATTTGGCGCACCTGGAAAAAGTTATTCAAATAATGTTGGTCTCTCATTCAGTAATACGTTTGAAGCAAAAATGCTAGATAAAGAAAGTAAAAAAGGGGAATCAAAAAAAGTAATGTTACTGAACAATTTAAACTTTGCAACCAATTATGATATTGCAGCCGATTCATTGGCTTGGTCACCTGTACGGATGACGGGAGGAACACAATTGTTCAAACAAAAAATGAACATCAATTTTGGCGCAACTTTAGATCCCTATGCTATTGATAATGTGGGTAACAGGATCAATAAATTTAATATTGATAATGGCGGTAGTTTGTTTAGAATGACTAGTGCCAATTTAACTTTAAATTATTCCTTTTCAAGTACTGACGGAGAAAAAAAATCAAATGAACAAAACCAACAAAATGGTGGTACAGGAGATGATTTATTTGGAAGAAATACAGATTTAAGTGATACGCGTCAAAGTTTATTTGACAAAAAAGAAGACAAAAAAGAAAATAAAAAAACAGAATGGTACAGCACCAAACTTCCTTGGGATCTTCGATTTGCTTATTCAGTTACGTATAATAATTCGAGACGTCAAGACGAGATTGCATCACAATCTGTAATGGCATCCGGAAATATAGAACTAGCACCTAGATGGAAAGTTGGATTCTCTTCTGGTTATGATTTTAAACAGCAGGGTGTAACTTTTACCCAATTGCGTTTTGAAAGAGATTTGGAAAGTTGGCGTATGAGTTTCAATTGGGTTCCTTTTGGAACCAATACCCATTGGGGCTTTTTTATTGGCATATCATCAGGAATGCTTAGTGATATTAAATACGATAAGAGACAGTTACCCGATAGAGTATTCCAATAAATAAATCATACTATTTTTAAAGCATGAAAAAAATAATTTTTACAGATAACGCACCTGCCCCAATTGGCCCTTATAATCAAGCTGTATTAGTTGGAAACACCTTATATACATCGGGACAAATTGCACTGAATCCTGTCACAATGGAATTGATTTTGGACGATATCGAAACCGAAACCAAACAAGTTATGGAAAATATGAATGCAGTTTTAGCAGCTGCAGATATGACTTTTGAAAATGTAATTAAAACTACGATTTTTATTATGGATATGGCCGATTTCAATCGCATAAATGCTGTATATGCTACCTACTTTAATGAAGCTACAGCACCTGCTAGGGAGACCGTTCAAGTAGCATGTTTACCTAAAAACGTAAACATTGAGATTTCAATGATTGCTGTGAAATAATTGTATTTTTACAACATAAAAAAATCCGTTACAAATTCATGTAACGGATTTTTTGTTTGACTAAGGCTGGTCTTACTTTTTTAAATCAAAACGATCTAAATTCATCACTTTTGTCCAAGCTGCCACAAAATCTTTCACAAATCTATCTTTATTATCATTTTGCGCATATACTTCTGCCAATGCTCTTAATTCTGAGTTAGACCCGAAAATTAAATCCGCACGAGTTGCAGTATATTTTGCAGCGCCTGATGTTCTATCTTTTCCTTCAAAAACTTCTTGCTTCTCATCAATTGCACTCCAAGCCGTACTCATATCTAATAAATTAACGAAGAAATCATTTGTCAATTTGTCTTTTTGAGTAGTAAAAATACCATGCTTAGAACCATTATAATTCGCCCCTAATGCACGCATACCTCCTACTAAAACGGTCATTTCTGGAGCCGTTAATGTTAACAATTGTGCTTTATCAATTAATAACGCTTCCGTAGGGACGGTATATTGAGTTTTGATGTAATTACGGAATCCATCAGCCATTGGTTCTAAAACTGCCATTCCATTAACATCCGTTTGCGCTTGAGACGCATCCATTCTACCTGGTGAAAAAGGAACTTCAACCATAATACCTGCATTTTTAGCTGCTGTTTCAATACCTACATTTCCAGCCAACACAATTAAATCCGCTAAAGAAACTTTTTTATCTTTAGATTTCGCATTGAAATTAGCTTGAATTTTTTCTAAAATGGGCAACACTTTATTCAATTGAGCAGGATTATTTACTTCCCAATTGCGTTGTGGTTCTAATCTAATTCGTGCCCCATTTGCACCACCTCTTCTATCTGAACCTCTGTAAGTTGAAGCAGAAGCCCAAGCAGTTGTAACCATTTCTTGAACGGTTAAACCTGAGGCAACAATTTCAGCTTTTAAAGCCGTAATTTCTTTTGCAGAAACTACTTTATGATTTAAAACAGGAATTGGGTCTTGCCAAATTAAATCTTCTTTTGGCACTTCTGGTCCTAAATAAGACGATCTCGGACCCATATCTCTATGTGTTAATTTAAACCATGCTTTAGCAAATGCTTCTTCAAATTCTTTTGGATTATCATAAAAACGTTTTGAAACTTTTGCATATTCAGGATCAAATCTAAATGATAAATCGGTAGTTAACATTGTTGGAATATGTCTAATAGATTTATCAAACGCATCAGGTATAATTGCTTGTCCGTTTTTTGCAATCCACTGATGAGCTCCAGCCGGACTTTTAGTCAATTCCCATTCGTTATCGTATAAAATTTTGAAGAAACCATAATTCCATTCTGTTGGTTTCGCTGTCCAAGTTACTTCTAAACCAGAGGAAATTGCATCAATTCCTTTACCCGATTTATAAGTACTTTTCCATCCAAATCCTTGTTGCTCTATTCCTGCAGCTTCAGGATCTGCTCCTACATTTGTAGCTGGACCTTTACCGTGTGTTTTTCCAAAAGTATGACCACCTGCATTTAAAGCTGTAGTTTCTTCATCATTCATTCCCATTCTCCCGAATGTTTCTCTAATATCTTTTGCAGCTAATAGCGGATCTGGATTTCCAGCAGGTCCTTCTGGATTCACATAAATTAATCCCATTTGAGTAGCGGCTAAAGGATTTTCTAATTTTCCTTCAACACTTCTTGCACTTTCTAAAAATTTACTCTCAGAACCCCAATATACATTGCTTTCTGGTTCCCAAACATCTTCACGACCACCGGCAAATCCGTACGTTTTGAATCCCATAGATTCTAATGCTACGTTACCAGTCAAAATCATTAAATCGGCCCAAGAAATTTTGTTGCCATATTTTTGTTTGATTGGCCATAATAAACGACGTGCCTTATCTAAATTAACGTTATCTGGCCAACTATTTAAAGGTGCAAAACGTTGTTGACCTGCTCTTGAACCACCACGTCCATCTCCTGAACGATACGTTCCTGCGCTATGCCAAGCCATGCGTATGAATAACGGACCATAATTACCAAAGTCAGCTGGCCACCAATCTTCAGATTTAGTCATTAAAGCACTTAAATCAGCTTTCAAAGCTTGATAGTCTAACTTTTGAAATTCAGAAGCATAATTAAATGAACTTCCTAAAGGATTAGATTTTTCTGAATTTTGACGTAAAACTTCTAAATTCAATTGATTTGGCCACCATTCTTTGTTTTTATTGACTTGACTGCTTCCTTTTTGTGAAGGTGCTGCGGTCATAGACTGATATTCTGCACTGGCATGTGCAACATCTTTTGAAGCAGCCGTCTTTCCAGTTACAGGACATGTAGCTGTTTGCTGAGCAAAAGAAAAACTAGCCAGCAAAAACGATGAGGTTAATAATACTTTTTTCATAAGAATATAATTAATAGATTTTCACAAATTTGATATAAATAAACGGTATATGTGTTGTAGATTAAATGTTATTTCTTATACAATCATAAGATAAATTTATTATTTGTAAAATATATCATAGTAATTACTTATAAATGTAATGCAATTAATTAGAATACTAGTCATAATGTAACAAAATCATATCTTGCACCTCTAATTGTTTTATTTCAAATATTTATGAGAAAAATATATTTATTAGCGTTTTTATGTTCAGGTTTTCTTTTTGCTTCTGCTCAAGAACCAACACGCAGGGATTCACTTCAAGGTGGATTGCCTTTTGAACGAACTTGCTTTAATGTCCTACGATATGATCTAAATATTAAAGTCGATCCAACAAAAAAATGGATATTTGGAGCAAATGAAATCACATTCAAAGTAATTGAGCCAACTAAAAAAATTCAATTGGATTTGTTTGACAATATGATTATTGATGGTATTACCTCTAAAGAATTTGGTAGGTTAGAAAGTACTCGAGATGAAAACGCCGTTTTCGTTCATTTCAATAAAGCACTAGAAAAGAATAAAACCTACACCATCCATTTTTCATACCATGGAAATCCTATTGTGGCAAGAAATGCACCATGGGATGGTGGTTTTGTTTTCAAGAAAGACCAAAAAGGATTAGATTTTATAGGGGTAGCTGTACAAGGAACTGGAGCAAGTTTATGGTATCCTTGCAAAGATTCTCAAAGTGATGAACCCGACTTAGGTGCGTCTATAAAAGTAGCAGTACCAAACGGATTAATGAATGTTTCGAATGGTCGTTTTTTAGGGTCAAAAGATTTGGGTGATGGGTATACGAGATGGGATTGGGAAGTAATAAACCCAATAAATAATTATGATATTACAGTAAATATTGCAGATTATGTTCATATTCATGACGAACATAATGGATTGGATCTGGATTATTATGTGTTGCGAGACAACGAAGAAAAAGCACGAAAACATTTTGAAGCCGATGTAAAACCAATGCTAGACTGTTTTCAATTAAAATTTGGAAAATATCCTTTTTGGGAAGATGGCTACAAACTAGTTGAAACTCCTTACTTAGGTATGGAACATCAAAGTGCAGTAGCCTATGGAAATCAGTATAAAAAAGGATACAGAGGGATGGATTTATCGGGAACCGGTGTGGGCATGCAATTTGATTATATCACCATTCATGAGACAGGACACGAATGGTTTGGTAATAGCATTACTAGTAAAGACATAGCAGATATGTGGATACACGAAGGATTTACCACCTATACAGAAACCGTTTTTATCGAATGTACGCAAGGATATGAAGCGGCAATGAAATATGTAAACGGACAATCAAGAAATGTGCGTAATGACAAACCAATTATTGGCAAATTTGGAGTCAATAGAGAAGGTTCTGGTGATATGTATTACAAAGGTTCGCTTTTATTGAATACACTAAGACATGTGGTGGCTGATGATGAGCGCTGGTGGGCCATCTTATTAAAATATGCAGAAACCTATAAAAAACAAATAATCGATACTCCTACAGTTATTGATTATTTTAACAAAGAAACGGGTTACAATTTAACAACCATTTTCAATCAATACTTAAAATATACTGCTATACCTCACCTTGAAATTCAGGCAGATAATAACAAATTTAAATACCGATGGAAAACAGACGAACCTCAATTTAACATGCCTATTGACATACAAATAGGAACTAAAAAAATACGTCTTCAACCGACTAATGAATGGCAAAAATTTTCTGAAAGCATAACATCAATCAAAGAAATTACAGTTTTTACCGATAAATTTTATATAAAATACAATTAAGAATAATTAAAACCCTATTGAATTTAGGGTTTTTTTTATGTCTATTTTGGACGTTACGGTACGAACAAATTCAGAAGCAAATAGAACTACTTTTGGTTGCTCGTATTTTTCTAAATGTTTAAAGTAATTTTTAGAAACTTCAAAGGGCGGGCCTTCAATAATTAATGCAATTTTATGGCCTAATTTTTCATCAGGGAGTCCTGTTATAAAAAAAGGTTGTGTAAGTTGATTGGATAGTTTCATTTCCAATTGTTCTGGAAAAATTTTAATTCCCCCACTATTGATTACATGATCAAAACGTCCTATCCATTTGAACGAATGAGACGAAACCAATTCAACAATGTCATTCGTTTTAATTTCAACCTCAGAAATCGCAGGTGCGTTTAAAATCAAACAACTGCGTTCATCAGTAGCAATGGCAACATTAGGTAATACCTTAAAATGATCGTCCCCTACTCTTTTAGCAGCTATATGTGTAATCGTTTCGGTCATTCCATAGGTTTCAAAAATTTCTGTGTCTATACCCTGCAATTGATCAGAAAGTAGTTTTGAAACGGGCGCACCCCCAATAATAATTTTTTTAAACTGCTGTAATCGATTTAAATTTTGTTGGACTTGTAGCGGAACTAATGCCACAAAATCGTATTTTTTTTCGGGCAATAATCCATCTAAATTAGATGCCGAGGTCATAACATCCAATTCCAATCCAATGATTAATGCTCGAACCAACATCATCTTTCCTGCCACATAACGAGCAGGTAAACAAAGTAAGGCTTTATCTCCTGGCTGTAAATTAAAGTAATCCGCAGTTGCTAATGCGGAGTGCACCATGGCTTGCTTAGAAACGGTAATATTTTTTGGAATTCCAGTGGTTCCCGATGTTTTCAATTGGATTGTAGCGCAACTGTCCAACCAATCCAACAAAAACATACCTACCTCTTTTTGATAGAAAAAACCTTCTTTGATATAACAATAAGCTAAATCAAATAGACCCTCTCTATCTAAAGCAATTCCATTTATTCGAAAAAAAGGATGTATATTCTGGTATGTTGGGATCATATCAATACTAAATTATAATATTGTTTTCTCAGTTTGCGCTTTTAAACCCAATAACTTATCCCTCCAATTGTTCCATTTGTATATTTTAGAGAACAAATACACTAATGTTGGAAATAAAACCAAAACAGGAATAAAAATTTCAAAACTTATCGATGGTTCTGAAATGTCTTTAAAAATTGAAGGTGTTTGAAAAACAGTGAAATCTGTCGTTACCAATAATGAAGCTACAATATTATTGGCAGCATGAAAACCTAATGCCAATTCGGTCCCTTCGTCCATTAAGGTAATAACTCCTAAAAACAATCCCGTGCCGATATAATATACTAATATTAGATAACCCATTTTTTCTACCTCAGGATTAAAAATGTGCATGGTACCAAAGATAATTGATGTTATGAGTAGCGGAAACCATTTATTTTGAGCTAAATTATAAAATCCTTGCATCAAATATCCTCTAAAAACCAATTCTTCTGTTGTGGTTTGTACGGGCATTAATACGATGGTGATACAGCATAAAAACAAAAATGGTAACGGTTTAAACTGCCACATAATGGCACCAGGATCTAAAAGATATGAACTAAAAAAAGCAACTATTGATACCAATGACCAAACACTAAACGAAAGAAAAACACGCTTCCAATCAACTTTAGCTCTCGATGTAATAATTGTAACGAATTTTTGATGGTGCAATTTTACAACTACTAGATACAATCCTACAAAAGCACATAAAAAACTAAAGAGTGACAATGCCAAAAAAACATTTGCATCTAATGCTTGATACATCTCTTCAGTCGATTGGGGCATTTTGCCAGAAAAAAACATAGCCACAGACAATGGAATTTGTCCCAGCAATGCCGCTAAAAACACCATAAAAGATCCACCTAAATATTTAAAGAAATTCAAAACTATTACTAATGAATCGGTTTCTTTTTGAAAAGCTTGCTTAATAAACATATTGAATAGATTACATTTGTATGATAATTGAACAAAAATACGAAATGATTACCATTTACCATAATCCTAGATGTGCCAAATCTCGAGAGGTACTTAACACCTTAGAAAAGATGAATAAACACTATCAAATTCGGCTTTATTTTACAGAGCCCTTTACGAAAAATGAACTGACTGAAGTGATCCATAAATTAGGTATCCCACCAATTGAACTTATTCGAACCAAAGAATCCATTTGGATTGAAAACTTCAAAAATAAACAATTATCTGATTTAGAACTTATGGATATTCTTTTGAACTATCCAAAACTAATTGAAAGACCTATAGTAGTATATGGAGAAAAAGCTGTCATTGCAAGACCAGTAGCCAAATTAAACCATTTAAATTTATAGTTTTAACAATTATTTAGGAATTTTAGGATAGACATAAACCTACATTTGCACACTTATTATGTAAACATTTATGAAAAATTATTTTCAGCTTTTGGTATTGTTATTGGTAGTACCCATAACAGTATTTGCCCAAAAACCAGTAGAAAAAAAAATATCCATTAGTGGAAAAGTATTTGAAAAAGGAAACAAAATTGCTATAGAGTATGCTACGGTTTCGTTTAAAAACACCACCACCAAGCAACTTTTTGGTGCCATGACGGATGCATCTGGAACATTTACTTTTGAAATTACACCTGGAGAATATTCTGGAGAAATCGAATTAATGTCCTATAAAAAGGTGGTTATTGCCCCAAAAAAATATACAGAAAATTCTACACTAGGTACTTTTATTTTGGAAGGCGATATCTCCCAATTACAAGACGTAGTAGTAATTGCAGAAAAATCAACTGTTGATATCAAATTAGACAAAAGAGTTTATAACGTTGGTAAAGACATGATGGTAAAAGGTGGTACAGTTAGCGATGTACTAGACAATGTACCCTCTGTAACTGTTGATACTGAAGGTAATGTAGCGCTTAGAGGTAATGAAAATGTAAGAATACTAATTGATGGAAAACCATCTGGTTTAGCTGGAATAAATGTAGCCGATGCATTAAAATTATTACCTGCCGATGCTGTTGAAAAAGTTGAAGTAATTACAAATCCATCGGCTCGATATGATGCTGAAGGAGGTGGAGGAATTATTAATATAGTATTGCGAAAAGGAAAATCAAATGGTGTAAATGGCTCTATCATTGTATCTACTGGTGATCCAGAAAATTATGGTGTAAGCACGAGTTTAAATAAAAAGGGAACCAACTTTAATTTATTTTCCAACTTTGGTTACAATTACAGAAATAATCCAGGAAACTCATTAACCAATGCTGAATATTTCAATTCGAATGGAACAACGAATCGATTCATTAATGAAAGACGAACTAATGAACGATTGAGTGAAGGATACAATGCAAATTTTGGAATCGATTTATTTTTAAATAAAACACTTACTTGGACTAATGCATTAACCTTTAGAGAGAGTAACGGAAAAAATCCAGACAATGTATTCTTTTATAATTTTGATGCCTTTCAAAATCCTACGTTTGTTAGAAATCGTTTAAATGATGCAAAAAGTGACGAATTTAGTATTGAGTATACCTCAAACTTTACCAAAAAATTTGAAAAAGACGGTCATCAATTAACAGTAGATATTGCAATCTCTGAGAATAAAGAAAATGAGAGTGCAACCATTTATGATCAAATAATTGGAACACCCAGCTCATTATTCACAGAAACTACAAATAATAATCAATCACAACAACGCAATCTTTTCCAAACAGACTATGTATTGCCTATCGGAAAAGATGGACGATTTGAAGCGGGTTACCGTGGTAGTTTTCAAGAAGGAATAACCGAATTTGAAATTGTACCAACATCATCATATTCAAATACATTAGAATACAATGAATACGTTAATTCATTATATACTCAATACGGTTCAAAAATAAATAAATTTTCATATTTTCTTGGTTTACGATTTGAAGACAGTAATATTGATGTTAATTCATTAACAACTCGGGATTTTAACAACAAAAAATATAATAATTTATTCCCTTCTGCAACATTAAATTATGAAATTTCAGATAAAAGTTCATTAAGTATTAGCTATAGCAAACGAATCAACAGACCACGTGGGCGCTTTCTAAATCCATTTTCAACCTATTCTAGTAACATCAATATTTTTCAAGGAAATCCTGATTTGGATCCTTCACTTACCGACGCAATAGATTTAGGCTATTTAACAAAATGGAATAAAATAACATTTAGCACATCAGCTTATGTAAATATTACAAACGACTCTTTTCAGTTCATTCGAAAAGAATCTGGACTATTTGTAGAAGGCGTTCCTGTTATTATAAGTACGCCTATAAACTTGGCCAAAGAATATCGTGCTGGTTTTGAGTTCAATTTAAATTACACCCCATACAAATGGTGGCGTCTTAACGGTAACTTTAATTTGTTCCGAAATGAAACACAAGGAGATTATAAATATGTTAATTTTCAAAATGTAAACGTTGTTCAAAATTTTGACAATATTGCCTTAACATGGACGTCTCGCTTGAGTTCGAAAATAAATTTACCCTATAAAATAGATTGGCAAACCAATGCATCATATGAAGCACCTCAAACTACAGCCCAAGGAAAACGATTGGGAAATTATGGAATAAATCTTGCTTTTAGTAGAGATGTATTAAAAGACAAAGGAACCATAGCATTAAATGTAAGTGATGTATTCAACTCAAGAAAGAGACTAATTGAAACAAATATTGAAAATGTTGTGAATTCCTACAGTGAAATGCAAATGCGAGTAAGACAAATTAATTTATCATTTACATATCGTTTTAATAAACAAAAGAACGAAAGAGAAAGACCAAGACGCGAAGAAGGTGGTGAAGGCGAATTTATGGGTCAACCCTAAATTAAGTAAAATAAAAAAGTCCCGATATAATCGGGACTTTTTATTGTAAGGTAAATAAATTTACGCTTCTTTGTTTTTGTTTCTTCTCTCTTTAATCAATTCTATGATAGCACCGCCCAACCAATATTGAACAAATCCTACTAAGAAAATCATCAACCAAAAACCAATAGTTAAAATGGTTAAGAAAAGTAAAAAACCTAGGTACTGTTGAAATTCAAACATGATTTTTCCGGAATTTATGAATTCTTGTCAAAGATAATAGGAATATTTATTTTGAACAATAGAATGTCAAATTATTTTAAGCAAATACGGATTATTAAAACCATTTTTTTACCTTAAAGTAGGTAAACATAAAAATGACTATCAAAATCATTATTCCCCAAATAATAAAATAACCGTTCTCCCACTCCAACTCTGGAAAATTTTCAAAGTTCATACCATATACTCCAACAATAAATGTAAGCGGCAGAAAAAACATAGATACTACGGTTAAGGTTTTCATCACTTCATTCATCTTGTGATTCTGTGCCGAAAAGAAATAATTAGACGCACTATCAAGCGTACTTAAATCGGATTCAATTTGTTCCAATAATTCCAAACACTTTTGATGCAATCTCGAGAAGAACGAATAGTTTTCTTGTTCAATCGAATTAAAAACATCATCATCCTTAATGGTCTTAATTGAATATAACGAATCGCGAAGGGGAATAATTGATCGTTTCAAATAATTTAAATTATCACGATGTTTCTCTAAATGTTCTAAGGTCTCAGGCTTAGTATTGATTTTAATCAAGTTAATCAAATTATCTACTTTATCCTCTTCGCTTTCAAGCGTGATATAGAAATTTTCAATAATCGCATCCAACAATAAATACAATAAGAAATCAGCTTTTTTACTTCTAACAATTCCAGAATTGGTTCGAATACGCTCACGAATATGTATGAAAAAATCGCTGCGTTTTTCTTGAAATGAAAGGAGTACATGATCTTTGAGTAAAAAACTAATTTGTTCAACACTAATATTGTCGGAGCCTTCCATGGGCAACAACGATTTTACATTGAAAAATAAAATATCACTATATTCTTCTAATTTTGTGCGCTTAGTGGTATTCAAAATGTCACCAATGATAAAATTATCCGCTCCAAAAGAGGTACCAATATATTGAATAATATTTGCGTCATTAAGACCGTGGATATTGACCCAATTGACTTTATTTAAATCAATTTGCATCTCAATTGCTCCTACATCTATTTGATGATACTCGGTAATATCATCTTGATTGTAAACAAATAATTGCAATTCAGTAACAGTATCTCTATGTATACCGGTATATTCTAAAATAGAGGGCTGAATTTTTCGGCCTTTTTTGTATTTAATTTTTCTCAAAATAAATAAATTTTGACATAAAGATAGGAGTTTTTAAAAATGAGAAGTATTTTTACTCAAATTTATTATCCATGCAAACATTATTCATCAATATAAAAGAACTGCTTCAAGTTCGGGAACACTCCATAGAAAAGGTTTCGGGTGAAGCAATGAAACTATTGCCTAAAATAGATAATGCTTACCTCTTAATTGAAAATGATAGGATTGCCGATTTTGGACCTATGGAAAATTGTCCGTCGCTTCCAAATGCAAAAATAATGGATGCAAGAGATCGTGTAATTCTTCCAACTTGGGCGGATAGTCATACCCATATTGTTTTTGCTGGAAATAGAATTCAAGAATTTGTGGATCGAATCAACGGATTGTCATATGAGGAAATTGCCAGTCGTGGTGGTGGTATTTTAAATTCGGCAAAAAGATTAAATGAAACTTCTGAAGATGAATTATACGCACAGTCTGAAGTACGATTGCAAGAAATCATGCAACAAGGTACAGGGGCGGTCGAAATTAAATCTGGCTATGGGCTAACCGTTGAAGGTGAATTAAAGATGTTACGGGTCATTAAACGATTAAAATCAAACTATCCCATTGCAATTAAAGCCACTTTTTTAGGAGCACATGCCTTTCCAATCGAATTTAAAGAAAACCACTCAGGCTACTTACAATTACTTATCGATGAAATGTTGCCTAAAATTGCAACAGAAAACTTAGCCGATTTCATTGATGCTTTTCTGGAAACTGGCTATTTTTCTATTGAAGAATCCGAATTGATAATGGAAGCTGGAAAAAAATATGGCTTAATACCAAAAATTCATGTCAATCAATTCACTGCCATTGGAGGCATAAAAGCTTGTGTTGCCAAAGGTGCACTAACGGTAGATCATTTAGAGATTATAACCGATGAAGATATCATGGCCTTACAAAACAGCCAAACCATGCCCGTTGCCTTACCCAGTTGCTCATATTTCATTAGTATTCCCTATACTCCTGCTCGAAAATTGATCGATTCAGGATTACCTCTTGCATTGGCTACCGATTACAATCCGGGTACCTCTCCTTCTGGAAATATGAACTTTGTGGTGGCCACCGCCTGTATTAAAATGAAAATGACGCCGGAAGAAGCCATCAATGCAGCCACGATAAATGGCGCTTATGCTATGGGAATTTCAGCTACGCACGGAACTATAACGAAGGGTAAAAGAGCCAACCTGATTGTAACAAAACCGATCAATAGTTATTACCAATTGCCGTACTCTTTTGGAACAAATTTAATTGAAAAAGTAATGATTGAAGGCCAATTTATATAATTTAAAGATGATAAAAACTATTTTGCTTGTAGGTCTTGGAGGTGCCATCGGTAGCATCTTACGTTATGTTTCCGTTTGGATAACAGCAAAGTATTTCCAGGGAACTTTTCCATTGGCTACACTACTAATTAATATTCTTGGGAGTTTGTTAATCGGACTTTTTATTGGGTTATTTGCCAAATACTATCCCGAAAACCAACCCTTGAAATTTTTATTAATTGTAGGTTTTTGTGGAGGGTTTACTACCTTTTCTAGTTTTGCATCAGAAAACTATAGTTTATTTCAAAATGACCAACAACTTTTGGCATATGCCTACATTGTGGCATCCGTACTATTAACAATTACAGCTGTGGGCATCGGCAATTATTTGACCAAATTTATATAAAAAAAATCCTGATGGTGTCATCAGGATTTTTTTATGATAGATTGAATTTGATTATCGTAATGAAAAACTTGTTTTAGAAACCAATTCCGAGTTTTTATCGAATACGTTTACAAAATAAGTTCCGGCTGCAAAATCTTTACCTGTTACTTCTTCATCAACTTGTACCGTTTTATTTTCATATTTTACAATTGAAATAAAGCTATACGTTAATGTTTTATCACCCACTGGTATGGTTTTCTTCTCTCCTAAAATATTGCTTTTACTATCAATTATTTGTACATAATATTCTCTGTTGCCTTTCTTAGCAATTTGATTTTCCGCAATTAAAAAACTAACTTTTAATTTATTGGTACGACCTGCCTTATCCGTTTCAATTTGTTTACCCGAACTTTTTTGTTTTACAGCCAGCACTTTCAAATTCAAAAGAGCTAATTTCGAACCCTTCTCTACAGTTTTTGTCAATCCTTCATTTTGAACCAATAATGTGTCGTTGAACTTTTTGGCATCATTCAAAACCACTTTGGTACTATCTAAACTAGAAGTTAAAGTTACATTTTGTTCTTTTAACAATTTATTTTCAGCTACTAAATTTTCCATTTCTCCTTTTAATTTCAAATAGGATCTTTTGTATTTAGCCATGGCCGCTGCATCACCTTTGGATTTTTCGACTTGTTCTAGCAAAGCCACCATTTTAGCTTGCTCCGCTTGAATTTCATCTTTTAACGCTGTATTATCCGCAATCATGAGATCATATTCAGCAATTTTAGCTTTCAACTCTTCTGCTAACGAATCTTTCTCTGTGGTAAGTTGTGTAACTTCTTTTTTAGTGTCGGCCGTAATTTTATAAATATAGGCTACACTCCCTATTAATAGTAATACCAAAACAACAACAGCTGCTTTTAAACCTGAATTATTTGAATTGTTTTCCATAATTGTTAAAGGTTAAATTAATTCGATTTTCAAATTTACAATTAAAAAAAGAAAATTGTAAAATTATAACGATTTTTATTTTAAAATAGTACATTTGAAGGGCCTATTTTTAACCTTTTTTATGGAAAACATTACAATTCTAACTCCCATTGAGTTAGCTAAAATTACAAGTCACCGAAGTGGTGAAATTAAATTTGGCGAAAAGATTAATACCGTTCCAAAAGAAACAGCTGTCTTTGAATACATTGCTTCGTGTGAAGCAAAATTTGTACTCATTGGTCTTTCTGAAGATATTGGAGTAAAAGCAAATTTAGGCCGAACCGGAACCGCTTCTGCCTATGAAAGCGCCTTACAGAACTTAGTTAATATTCAACACAATAAATATTGTAAAGGAAGTGACCTATTGGTTCTTGGGCATTTAAATTTTGAAGAGGAACGCAAACAAGCAGCAGTTCTAGACCCAAAAAACAAAGAAGATCGAAAACTTCTTTTTGCCTTGGTTGAAAAAATTGACAAAGAAGTCTCACATATTGTTCATCAAATTTGCAAAGCAGGTAAAACGCCAATAATTATTGGTGGTGGACATAACAATGCATATGGAAACATCAAAGGGCTCGCCTTGGCCAAAGGAAAGCCTGTCAATGCGATCAATTTTGATGCTCATACCGATTTTAGAATTTTAGAAGGAAGACATTCGGGTAACGGTTTTAGTTATGCTTATGAAGATGGTTTTTTGAAAAAATATTTTGTTTTTGGATTGCACGAAAATTTTGTGTCCAAAAGTGTTTTCAACACGTTAAAAGAGTTGCCTTCCAGAATAAAATTTGTAACCTACGAAGAGTTAGAAGTCAAGAGAGAGAAACAATTTGAATCTGAACTTAAAATAGCTCTTGAATTTATAAAAAATGAACCTTTCGGCGTTGAACTTGATTTGGATGCCATTCCAGGAATACCCAGTAGCGCAATGACTTTGAGCGGTTTAAGTGTTGATAAGGCACGTCATTTTATTTACTATATGGGAAAGCATGCTAATGCATCCTATTTGCATATTTGTGAGGGAGCTCCCGAACTTGACAATCCAAGTAACAATCATTTAACCGGTAAACTAATAGCGGCAATGATCACCGATTTTATGAAAGCAAAAACAGCATAAAGACAAAAATCACGTTAATTAAAATAACACTACCTTTGCAGTCAAATTGCTATACTGCAATAGACTAATTATTTTATATGACATTTAACGATTTAAAACTTTACAACAATATTCAGCAAGCTTTGGAAGAAGAAGGTT
>NZ_JBILKB010000144.1:0-2731 GCF_044376915.1 Flavobacterium sp. | reverse complement strand
AAATGTTACAGATAAAAAACTTACACGCTTCGGTAGAAGACAAAGAAATATTAAAAGGAATTAACCTTGAAATTAAAGCAGGGGAAGTACATGCGATTATGGGACCAAATGGTGCTGGAAAATCGACCTTATCTTCCATCATTGCCGGAAATGAAAACTACGAAGTTTCTGAAGGCGAAATCTTTTTAGATGGTGAAGAAATTTCAGAATTGGCACCCGAAGAAAGAGCGCACAAAGGGGTTTTCTTGTCGTTTCAATACCCAGTGGAAATTCCAGGAGTTTCGGTGACGAATTTTATCAAAACCGCAATCAACGAAAAACGCAAAGCCAACAAGCAAGACGAAATGCCTGCGAATGAAATGCTGAAATTAATTCGTGAAAAATCAGAATTATTAGAAATGGACCGCAAATTCTTGTCGCGTTCCTTAAATGAAGGTTTTTCAGGTGGTGAAAAGAAACGTAATGAAATCTTTCAAATGGCCATGTTGGAACCAAAAATCGCTATTTTGGACGAAACCGATTCAGGCTTGGATATCGACGCCTTGCGAATTGTAGCGAATGGAGTAAACAAATTAAAAAACGAAAACAATGCGGTGTTGGTGATTACGCACTACCAACGTTTGTTGGATTATATCGTTCCTGATTTCGTTCACGTATTAATGGACGGAAAAATCGTAAAAACGGGTGGGGCTGATTTGGCGTTAGAGTTGGAAGAAAAAGGATACGATTGGATTAAAAACGAGTTGGTTTAATTCGTTTCAGGTTTCAAGTTTCAGGTTTTTTATAACCTCATTTACACACACTACAATTTAATTTTATATACGCCATGGCAACAATTACACAGTTTGAAGATTTAGAAATCTGGCAAGAAGCTAGAAAATTAGCAAAAGAAGTTTTTATTCTTTCAAAAGAAACAGATTTAAAAACTGATTTTAGATTTAAAGAACAAATAAAAGCATCATCTGGTTCCGTAATGGACAATATTGCTGAAGGTTTTGAAAGAGATGGAAATTTAGAATTTCGCCAATTTTTATCAATAGCAAAAGGTTCGGCAGGAGAAACCAGATCTCAGATTTATAGACTATACGATTGCGAATATATTTCGGAAGAACAGTTTAAAGATTTGAAAAATAAATATGAAAACTTAAGCGGTAAAATCAAAAATTTCATCACTTATTTAAACAAGAAAAATTTCAAAGGAAACAAGTTCCAATAACCTGAAACTTGAAACAAAATATTGAACAATGGAATTAAAAGATAAATTATTAGCTTCGTTCATGGCTTTTGAAGAAAAGATTGACATCCAATCGGAACTTCATGAGTTGAGAAGCAACGCCATAAAAAATTTCGAAAACAAAGGTTTCCCTACTAAAAAAGAGGAAGCTTGGAAATACACTTCGTTAAATGCGGTATTGAAAAATGATTTTTCGGTGTTTCCAAAGAAAGAAAACACCATTGAATTTAAAGATGTAAAAAAGTATTTCTTACACGAAATCGACACCTATAAAGTGGTGTTTATAGACGGTATTTTTAGTTCGTTTTTGTCGGCTACCACGCACGATGGAATAGATGTTTGTTTGATGTCTTCGGCCTTAACCAAGCCAAAATATAAAATGGTGATTGATACCTATTTCAATCAAATTGCCAATAAAGAAGATAGTTTGACGTCTTTAAATACGGCATTTTCGTTAGAAGGGGCTTACATCAACATACCCAAAAGCAAAGTAGTAGAAAAACCTATTGAAATTATTTATTTCTCTACGGGTAATGAAGCAGCTTTAATGGTACAACCCCGTAATTTGGTCGTCGTAGGAGAAAATGCCCACGTGCAAATTGTAGAGCGGCACCAAAGTTTGAATTCAAATCCGGTTTTGACGAATTCGGTTACCGAAATTTTTGCTCAAAAACGTGCCATAGTTGATTATTATAAAATTCAAAACGATGTGCAAACTGCCAATTTGATTGACAATACCTACATTGCTCAAAAGCAAGAGAGTAGGGTAGCGGTTCATACCTTTTCGTTTGGTGGAAACATTACCAGAAACAACTTGAATTTCTATCACCAAGGGGAACGCATTGATTCTACCTTGAAAGGAATTACCATTATTGGCGATAAACAACACGTAGATCATTATACGTTGGTACAACACGCTACACCCAATTGCGAAAGCCACCAAAATTATAAAACGATACTAAACGATAGTGCAACAGGTGTTTTCAACGGAAAAATTTTCGTAGAAAAAGAAGCCCAAAAAACCGATGCGTTCCAACAAAACAACAACATTTTAATTGGTGATAAAGCAACGATTAACGCCAAGCCCCAATTGGAAATTTTTGCCGATGATGTAAAGTGTTCGCACGGATGTACCATTGGACAATTAGACGAAAGTGCGATGTTCTACATGCAACAACGCGGTATTCCTAAAAAAGAAGCCAAAGCCTTGTTGATGTATGCTTTCACAAGTGAAGTAACCAACAGTGTAAAAATACCCGAATTAAAAGCAAAAATCGCACGTATTATCGCCGATAAATTGGGCGTGAATATGGGATTTGATTTATAGCAATATACCTTAGAAATATGTTAGACATCCAAAAAGTAAGAGCCGATTTTCCCATTTTATCGCAAAAGGTAAACGGGAAGCCTTTGGTGTATTTTGACAACGGGGCTACTTCACAAAAACCTCAAGTGGTGATCGATGCTATTTCTACCTATTACCTCGAGTACAATGCA
>NZ_JBILKB010000019.1:0-28162 GCF_044376915.1 Flavobacterium sp. | reverse complement strand
CAGCGCATCGATTAACCATTCAAGTTGTTCCTTTCCTAAAATCGTTCTTTCCCCTGTTTTTCTGTCATTCGGAGATTTAAAAAAGCGATTGTCTAAAAGAAAAAAATCGGCATCCGACCAATTAAAAACAGAATGAATACCTTCTTTCTGCAGCGCGTCTAAGCCATACGATTTATTCGCCCAAAAGTCTTTAAATGCTTGTTGTGTAAGGTATTTGTTGTAAAAACTTCTATCGCCATCATTTGACCCAAAATCGTGGTCATCCCAAATGGCTAAATTTTGTGTTTTTGCTAATAAAGGTTGTAATTCTTTTAGGGAACGCGAATGGGTATAACGGTGATAAATACCTGTTTTACTATCCCAATCTGCTTCTCTCAAATAGATGTTATCTCCCAGCCAAAGCATAATATCTGGGTTTTTATTCGCTATAGATTCAAAAATGGAATAATTGGAGCCATAGCCTTTTCCAGGCCGGTCTACTGCTTCTTCATTGACGTATGCGCAGCTACCAAGTGCAATTGTAAAATCGGGAGCTTGTTCTCTCCATTGCCAAATTTTTTTGGATGTGAATGACGTTTCATAGGGAACCGTAATTTTCTTTTTATCTACAAAAATGGTGTACAAGTATTTTTTTCCAGGGCTCAATTCATTCAATAAAATATGACAGGTAAATGCATTTTCAGCACGGGTGGGATAGGAGGCACTTTTAAATATTTTTGTAGGATTTTCCTTTTCGAAATATTTAATCTCGACGATAGCTTCACTTCCTGTTTGCAGCCATATCATAGCTTCTTTCATTTCGCAATAGCCAACCATTGGGCCAGATTTTATTTCATTTTGAGCTGAAATCGATGCCGAAGTGATTAGGGCGAATAGACAATAAATAATATGTTTCATAATTTATGGTGTCAAAAAAAGATTTAAATATTTTAGTGGTACAACGTTTTAATTAAAAGAAGAACCTCACAAAAGGCATAAATGCTTCGGTGTAAACATTTTCTCGGTCTTTGTGAAGTACATTATATCGAACACCCATGGTCACGTTTCCATTGCGAAAACCAGCACCCACAAATAAGGCTGTATTCCAAAAAACAGCAGTATTATTTTCCAAAGCATCGGTAAAGGTTCGATCGACACGCAACTGTTCTAATTCGGTTGAAATTTGGAGTTCTTCCATAGGTTGAAATAAAGCAATAATGCTTCCTCCATACATATGGGCATTGTATAAATTGCGTTGTTTTATGTAGTTATATTGCAGCCCAAAACCTGCTGATACATACTCGTTAAAAGTATAAATTGCACTAGGCGCCACCATGATATCGGCATATCCAGTCCCTGCACTTAGACCCAATCCACCGCCAAATTGAACACGGGTGAGAAAATCATTTTTTGTCTCACGAACTTGGGTATCTTGTGCATAAATTTCACGTTTCAAACCAAATAAAAACACAATAGTTAATAAAACTGTTAAATTTATTGCAGAATTCTTTTTCATAATTCTATTTTCGAAAAATTATTGGCATAAAAGTATAAAAATCCTTGAAAGATTATCATAAAATGTTTTACTTTTGCGTAGAATTTTTAATTAAAAGGTCTTTCAGACAACACAATATGGATAGGTTTTCCTTTTTAAACGCTGCACACACGGCTTTTTTTGCCGATTTATACGAACAATATCTACAAAATCCAGATAGCGTAGAGCCCAGCTGGAGAAGTTTTTTTCAAGGATTTGATTTTGCACAAGCCCATTATGGGACCGATGAAGTAGCGCAACAAGTAGCTTTTGCCGCTTCAGGGGATTCGGGTGAAATTTCTGAAAAAATGCAAAAAGAGTTCAATGTCCTCAAATTAATTGAAGGCTATAGAACCCGAGGCCATTTATTTACCAAAACAAATCCTGTAAGAGACCGAAGAGTTCATGGGCCATCATTAGCGTTAGAAAATTTTGGCTTGTCTCAAGCCGATTTAACTACCGTTTTTGATGCTGCAAAAATGGTTAACATGAAACCAGCTTCTTTGGCAGATATCATAAAGCATTTAGAAAATGTATATTGTCAGTCAATCGGGGTTGAGTACATGTACATTCGTGAGCCAGACAAATTAGAATGGATCAAAAATCGTTTAGATGTTAATGATAATTTACCCAATTTTTCATCTGATAAGAAAAAGCATATTCTAAAAAAATTAAACGAAGCGGTTTCCTTCGAAAATTTCTTACATACCAAATATGTGGGTCAAAAACGTTTTTCATTGGAAGGTTGCGAGGCAGTAATTCCGGCATTAGATGCTTTAGTGGAAGCCGCAGCGGATAAAGGAGTGGAGCAGTTTGTAATGGGAATGGCTCACAGAGGTCGTTTGAATGTATTGGCCAATATTTTTGGAAAAAACACCCAAAACATCTTCTCGGAATTTGATGGAAAAGACTATGAAGAAGACGCAAACTTTGATGGAGACGTAAAATACCATTTAGGGTTAACCTCTGATCGTGTAACCGATTCGGGTAAAAAAATTAACTTAAATTTAGCGCCAAATCCTTCGCATTTAGAAACGGTAGGGGCAGTTATTGAAGGAATAACAAGAGCCAAACAAGATAGAAATTATCCCAATGATTTTTCAAAAGTATTGCCAATTGCCGTTCACGGGGATGCCGCTGTTGCCGGTCAAGGTATTGTATACGAAATCATTCAAATGGCCAAATTAGACGGATACAAAACCGGTGGAACCATACATTTGGTCATTAATAACCAAGTTGGGTTTACTACGAATTATTTAGATGCGCGTTCGTCTACCTATTGTACGGATGTAGCAAAAGTAACTTTGTCCCCAGTATTGCATGTTAATGCAGACGATGCGGAAGCTGTTGTTCACGCGATGCTGTTTGCGTTAGATTACCGCATGGCGTTTGGAACAGATGTTTTTATCGATTTGTTAGGATACAGAAAATATGGGCATAATGAAGGTGATGAGCCTCGATTTACGCAACCTATTTTATACAAAGCCATTGCAAAACATAAAAATCCAAGAGATTTATATGCTGCAAAATTAATGCAAGAAAGTGTTATTTCTGAAGGGTTTGTTAAAGAGTTAGAAGAAGCCTATAAAGCAAAATTAGATGAAAATTTAGAAGCGTCTCGTAAGAAAGACTTGACCGTAATTACGCCTTTCATGGAAAATGAGTGGGAAGGTTATAAGCAAGTTTCGGATGATGTAATGCTTCAAAAATTTGATACTAAATTTGATAAAAAACAACTTACTGAGATAGCAAAAACCATTACCGAACTGCCATCAGATAAAAAATTCATCAGTAAAATAACCAAGTTAATTGGCGATCGAAAAAATATGGTCGAAACCAATACTCTTGATTGGGCCATGGGCGAATTATTAGCTTATGGTTCTTTACTAAAAGAAGGTTTTGATGTACGTATTTCAGGGCAAGATGTGGAACGCGGAACATTCTCGCACCGTCATGCGGTAGTTAAAGTAGAAGATTCAGAAGAAGAAGTAATTCTTTTAGATAAGATAAAAGATAAAAAAGGGAACTTTTATATCTACAATTCACACCTTTCAGAATATGGTGTGTTAGGGTTTGAATATGGATATGCATTAGCATCGCCAAAAACCCTAGTAATTTGGGAAGCACAGTTTGGAGATTTCTCTAACGGAGCACAAATTATGATTGACCAATACATTTCTGCAGGAGAAGACAAGTGGAACAACCAAAACGGATTGGTAATGTTGTTGCCCCACGGATATGAAAACCAAGGAGCAGAGCATTCATCAGCGCGTATGGAGCGTTATTTACAAATGTGTGCAAAACACAACATGTATATCGCTGATGTAACTTCGCCAGCTAACTTCTTTCATTTAATGAGAAGACAGTTAAAAACAGAATTCCGTAAGCCATTGGTGGTATTTTCTCCAAAAAGTTTATTACGTCATCCTGATGTAGTATCTTCGGTGGACGATTTAGCAAACGGCCAATTCCAAGAAGTACTAGATGACCCAAAAGTAACGGATAAAAAATCCATCAAAACATTGGTATTCTGTACTGGTAAAGTATATTTTGACATTATTGCACAACGTGAAGAATTAGGTAGAAACGATGTAGCAGTAGTTCGATTAGAGCAATTATTTCCATTAGCAGTGGATCAAATCAAAGCAATTATCGACACGTATCCAAATGTTGATGACTATGTTTGGGCACAAGAAGAGCCTAAAAATATGGGAGCTTATGGTTATATGTTGATGAATTTTGATTTAGTAAAATTAAGATTGGCATCACCAAAAGCATACAGTGCACCGGCAGCAGGAAGTTATGAACGATCTAAAAAGCGTCAAAAGAATGCCATTGCCATGGTGTTTGATAAAACATTATTTCAATAAAAAACAACTCAATTATCGCCCTGAGCTTGTCAAAGGGTAAACTTTTTAAAATAAAAAGAATATGATTTTAGAAATGAAAGTTCCTTCTCCAGGAGAATCAATTAAAGAAGTAGAAATTGCTACATGGTTAGTAAAAGATGGCGATTATGTAGAAAAAGACCAAGCGATTGCTGAGGTTGATTCAGATAAAGCTACATTAGAATTACCTGCTGAAGCAAGCGGAATCATTACATTAAAAGCAGAAGAAGGCGATGCTGTTGCTGTAGGCGCTGTGGTTTGTTTAATTGATACAGCTGCCGTAAAACCAGCCGGTGGTGCTCCAGCAAAAGAAGAAACAAAAGCAGTTGAAGCTCCTAAGGCAGAAGCTCCCAAAGCAGCTCCAGTAGCGGAAAGTACATATGCAACGCAAGCACCATCTCCGGCAGCTAAAAAAATATTAGAAGAAAAAAACATTCAACCTTCAGAAATAGTAGGAACAGGTAAAGGGGGCAGAATCACTAAAGATGATGCTGTAAACGCTGTACCATCGATGGGAACACCAACAGGGGGTAACCGTGGTTCAGAGCGTACTAAACTTTCAATGTTGCGTAGAAAAGTGGCAGAACGTTTGGTTGCTGCTAAAAATGAAACTGCGATGTTGACTACTTTTAATGAAGTAGATATGACAGCTATTTACGCTTTGCGTGATCAATATAAAGAAGAGTTTAAAACAAAGCACGGTTTAGGATTAGGCTTTATGTCGTTCTTTACAAAAGCAGTTACACGTGCGTTACAATTGTATCCTGATGTAAACTCAATGATCGATGGTCAAGAAAAAATTTCATTTGACTTTTGTGATATCTCTGTAGCCGTTTCTGGTCCAAAAGGATTGATGGTTCCTGTAATGAGAAATGCCGAAACTTTATCGTTTAGGGGTGTTGAAGCTGAAATCAAACGCTTAGCTATCAGAGCTCGTGACGGACAAATCACAGTAGATGAAATGACTGGTGGAACATTCACCATTTCAAATGGGGGTGTTTTTGGAAGTATGTTGTCAACACCTATCATCAATCCGCCTCAATCGGGTATTTTAGGAATGCACAATGTAGTAGAACGTGCGATCGTTAAAAACGGTCAAATTGTAATTGCTCCTGTAATGTATGTTGCCTTATCCTATGACCATAGAATTATCGATGGTCGTGAGTCTGTAGGTTTTTTAGTAGCGGTTAAAGAAGCATTAGAAAACCCAGCAGAAATTTTAATGGGCGGTAATGTGAAAAAAGCATTAGAATTATAATGAGTTAAACATCCTGCAGGGTTTTTAAAACCTTCTAGGTTTGAATATAAAATCCCAAATTCCAAAAGAGTTTGGGATTTTTTCTATGTGAACTTTGCGTAAATCTTCAGCGTCTTTGCGTTTACATCACTTCAAATACAAACAATGATTGCTATAATCGATAATCGCTTTTCCTTTGAGCAATACATCGGCACCAATAATACCATCTACTGCTTTCGTTTTGTATTGGATTAGGGCTTCATTTACATGACTCATATCGAAAACAATGAGATGGAATTTTTTCCCCCACCGTCCCAATTGAACATTGTTGTTTTTGGCCAATTGTGTTTCCATGCCAACTGCACCAGCACCAGCGGCTTTGGTTTCCGAAAATTCTGCATTTAAAAGAAAACGTTCAATACTCTCAAATCCCACACAACTATTACTTGCGCCAGTATCTAAAATAAAGTTACCCTTAACCCCATTTATTTTACCTTTGATCAATAAATGTTGGGTTTTTAAAACCGTAAACTTTATTTTTTTATACTGCTTTTCTTTTAAAAAATCTTGCAAATCTTCCATAGATCAAAAATAAACTAAAATTTATCATTAAGGAGTAACGATATTAAATTTCAGCACATAACTTTGTACATAATATAACTATTAAACTTTTTACATTGAACTTTAATCTTGGTTTAACCGATACACATACGCATTTATATTCAGAAGAGTTTGACGAAGATAGAAATGAAATGATCCTAAGAGCCATCCAATCTGGGGTTTCTAGAATGTTTGTGCCTTCGATTGATTCTAGCTATACTCAGAAAATGTATGATTTAGAAAAGCAATATCCTGAGAATATTTTTCTCATGATGGGTTTACACCCTACTTATGTGAAAGAAAATTACTTGGAAGAATTGGCCCATGTGGAACGCGAACTAGCTGCCCAAAAATTTTATGCAGTCGGCGAAATTGGCATGGATTTGTTTTGGGATAAAACATTTTTAAAAGAACAGCAGCATGCATTTCAGCACCAAATACAATTGGCTAAAAAATATAAATTAGGAATAAATATTCACTGTCGTGATGCATTTGATGAAGTTTTTGAAGTATTAGAAAGTGAGAAAGCTACTGATTTATTTGGTATTTTTCATTGTTTTACGGGCGATTTGAATCAAGCCCAAAAAGCGATTTCTTTGGGGATGAAATTAGGAATTGGGGGAGTGACTACATTTAAAAATGGCAAAATTGATCAGTTTTTGCATGAAATCGATTTGAAAAACATTGTTCTCGAAACCGATTCGCCTTATTTGGCTCCCGTACCGCATAGAGGTAAGCGAAATGAAAGCAGTTATACCTTTTTAGTTGCTCAAAAATTAGCCGAAATATATGGTGTTTCTGTTGCAGAAATTGCTGCAATAACCACTGAAAATTCAAAACAAATTTTCGGAATTTAATTCAAAAATCGAAGGACAAGTCATAAAATTTTTGTTCATTTGTGAATTGTTTTCAAAATTAGTATGACAAAATTCGATTCGATACGTCCGTTTTACGATTCCGAAGTTAACGAAGCTTTAAAATCGCTTTTGCACCATCCGATGATGAAGGCGATGATGGATTTTACATTTCCAGAAATTGCAGAATCTACTTGGAAGGAACAACTAAGCAGAACCCATTCGATCCGGGATTTTCAAATTAATTTTGTGTACCAATCCATTCAACGCGTTTTAGAACGAAGTTCTGAAGGCTTAACTACTTCTGGATTTGATAAATTAGAGCCCAACACACCTTACCTTTTTATTTCAAACCACCGCGATATTATTTTAGATACTTCATTGTTAAATGTTTCGTTGTTTGATCACGGTCTTGTCATGACGGCTTCGGCTATTGGAGATAATTTAGTTCAAAAAGATTTCTTGTTGAAATTATCGAAACTCAACCGTAATTTTTTGGTCCTTCGAGGAGTATCGCCACGCGAACTGTTATTAAGCTCAAAGCTAATGGCAGAATACATGTACCAATTGTTGTCTAAGGAAAATCGTTCGGTATGGATAGCACAGCGTGAAGGAAGAACCAAAGACGGAAACGATGCAACCCATCAAGGGGTGTTAAAAATGATTGCCATGGCTTCAGATGAAGAAAATTGCATGGATTTTTTCAAAAAATTAAAAATTGTTCCGGTTTCGATTTCATATGAATACGATCCAACGGATGCATTAAAAATGCCCCAACTCATAGCGTTGTCAAAAGACGAAGTATATATTAAAGAGAAAAACGAAGATTTTATCACTTTATTGAGCGGTATTATCGGACAAAAAAAACGCATTCATATTCATGTAGGCGATATTTTAGAAAGTGAATATGATAAAATAAAAACCGAAAACGACAACAACAACAAGCAAATACAAGCATTGGCTCAGGTAATTGACGATTCTATTTTACAATCTTATAAATTATGGCCTACCAATTTCATAGCTTACGATATTTTGAATAGCACCTCAACTTTTGCGCATTTGTATGATGATAAAGAGCGACAGTTGTTTGAGCGTCGATTAGAAATGCGTATTGATGCTGAAAATGAAACTATGAAAGCAGGGTTTTTAGCCATGTATGCGAATCCAGTGGTGAACAAATTGAAATATACTCATGACATCGCCTAAAGCAAAAATACTGCTCATTTATACTGGTGGAACCATCGGAATGGTGAAGGATTTTACTTCAGGAGCCTTGATTGCATTTGATTTTAATGAATTGTTGAGCCGTATACCTGAAGTACAACTTTTAGATTGTACTATTGAAACCATTTCCTTTGAAACACCTATTGATTCTTCCAATATGAATCTTTCGGGTTGGTTGAAAATAGCCACTATCATACAAGAAAACTATACAAGATTTGATGGATTTGTTGTCTTGCACGGCTCTGATACCATGTCTTATAGTGCATCGGCCTTGAGTTTTATATTGGAAAATCTTGCAAAACCAGTAATTTTTACGGGTTCGCAATTGCCTATAGGTGATTTGCGCACCGATGCCAAAGAAAATTTAATTACTGCCATTCAAGTAGCAGCACTTCAAGAAAATAACCAACCTGTTATTCAAGAAGTATGTTTGTATTTTGAATATAAATTGTACCGAGGCAACAGAACTACTAAAATAAGTGCCGAACATTTTAATGCGTTTACCTCACCTAATTTTCCAGAACTTGCCGAGTCGGGTGTGCATTTACGGATTAATCGAGAAGCATTAAAAACGGTTCCAGCAGATCAAGCGCTTTCCGTTCATAAGAATTTTGACGATAATGTGGCGATTTTAAAATTGTTTCCTGGCATTAATGAAAAAGTATTGACCTCTTTTTTTGCTATTCCAAATCTAAAAGGAATTGTATTGGAAACCTATGGTTCAGGGAATGCCCCCACTGAAAATTGGTTTGTTACCGCTTTAGCGGAAGCCATAAATAAGGGCATTCACATTGTAAATGTTACCCAATGTAGCGGCGGTAGTGTGGCGATGGGCAATTATGAAACGAGTACGCAATTAAAAAACATTGGTGTTATATCTGGAAAAGACATAACTACAGAAGCGGCCATTACTAAATTAATGTATTTGCTTGGGCAGAATTGTCCTCAAAATAGTTTTAAAGACCAATTTGAAACGGCCATTCGAGGAGAAATGCTGTAATAATTGCTTTAAAATTTTCACAGCCGTTTTTTTTTTACTTATTTTACATAGAATTTAGAGAGGTGTCCGAGTGGTTGAAGGAGCAAGCCTGGAAAGTTTGTATATGGGTAACTGTATCGAGGGTTCGAATCCCTTCCTCTCTGCTGATTTTCAACGCATAGCACACATGAATAGAATTTGTTATCTATTTCTATTGGTATCGATCCTTGGTTTTTCACAAACCGAAGGGAATGCAGTCGATTCTTTATTTAGAGAAGATCAGATGTATGTTTCGGTGTCTTATAACTTATTGCAAAACAAACCCGATAATGCCAGTCAATATTCTTTTTCTACAGGATTTACGGCAGGGTTTTTCAGAGATTTTCCTTTTACTAAAAACAGACACTGGTCTATTGCTCCAGGATTGGGTTACGCTTATACGGATATCAAGCAGAACATAAACCCACAAGCCATTTCCTTGCCCACTATTGCAACCCTAGACGAAGTGAGAAGCAGTATTCAATTGCATTATTTGGAAGTGCCCATTGAAATCCGTTGGCGCAATGCGACTCCAGAAAGTCATAAATTTTGGCGCATCCATACGGGGATAAAAGCGAGTTATTTGTTAAATGGAAAACTCAATTATGAATCGGATACCCAAGGTAACAAGTCTGAAAATCTCAAAAATAGGTTGAATGATTGGCAATATGGAGTATATGTTTCTTTTGGATTCAATACTTGGAATCCCTATATCTATTATGGGTTACAACCAATCTTTGAAAAAAACAAAACAGCTGTTGAAAATAATTCTTCGGCCTTACACATTGGGCTGAAATTCTATATCCTATAACCAATAGGCCATTAGCGCTACTTGAGGAAGCATACCCAGAAGTATCCCAGCCACTAATTCAATGGGAGTATGCGCCTTTTTATACAATCTTGAAGAGGCTACACATCCCATAAAAAGAATGCACAACCCAATACTATATGTTAAAGACCCTTCATAATAGTTGCTCAAACCGAAAATAAAAGCCGTTAAAGCACTAATTCCCATCATGTGTAAGCTGGCTTTAAATTTAAATAAAACGGCAGCAAGCACTAACACGGCACTGAATAAGCCTCCAAGAAAGAAATAATATAGTTCGGTACAAACTTCTTGCGATATACTATACTTCACTAATAAAAATAATAGTATGGCTTGAATTGCAATTGGCATTTGTCGTTCTTTTAAACTGGCTTCGGTAAACGATTGCAACATCCCCAACGAGCGAAATAAAAAATACATTGACAACGGCAGCAAGAGCGTTACGATAACGACTTGAAGTAATGTTACATATATTTGAGGAGGGTAGTAGAAATTTTTCGCAATAGAAAAGAAAAATACCGTTCCGTAAAAGGAAATAAAGATGGGATGAAAAATATAGGAAAAAACAGGTAATATTTTTTTAGCGTCCATCTTATATTTTTTTTCGCAAGCGTGCTACTGGAATGTCTAATTGTTCTCTATATTTAGCAATGGTTCGACGCGCAATTGGATATCCTTTTTCTTTTAATATTTCGGCCAATTGATCATCGGGTAATGGTTTCTTTTTATCTTCCTCTGAAATGACCTGTTGAAGGATGTTTTTTATCTCTATGGTTGAAACTTCCTCTCCTTGATCATTGGTCATCGATTCACTGAAAAATTCTTTGATTAATTTGGTTCCATAAGGCGTGTCTACATATTTGCTATTGGCCACGCGAGAAATGGTAGAAATATCTAATCCCACTAGGTCGGCAATATCTTTTAGAATCATTGGGCGAAGTTTAGCTTCTTCTCCTTCCAAAAAATAGTCCCGCTGATAGTACATGATGGCATTCATGGTAACATATAGCGTTTCGTTTCGCTGTTTGATGGCATCAATAAACCATTTGGCAGAATCTAATTTTTGTTTGATAAATTGCACGGCTTCTTTTTGTGCTGTGGAACGATCGGCAGTGTCTTTGTAGCTTTGCAACATTTCCTGGTAATCTTTGGACACATGCAGTTCTGGGGCATTTCTTCCGTTCAATAGCAATTCCAATTCACCGTCTACAATTCGAATGGTAAAATCAGGAACAATGTGTTCGATCATTTTTTGATTGCCATCAAAACTACCTCCTGGTTTCGGATTTAGTTTTTCAATTTCATCAATTGCTTTTTTGAGTTGCTGTTGGGTTACATCAAATTTTTGCAACAATTTATCATAATGTTTCTTACTGAATGCTTCAAACTGTTGTTCGATAATATTGATGGCTAATGTAAGTCCCTCTGAGGGCGTTTTGTGTTTCAATTGAAGCAATAGGCATTCTTGCAAATCGCGTGCGCCTACGCCCACAGGTTCCAATTCTTGCACCAAATGCAAGATGCGTTCGACAGAGGCTTCATCGGTATAAATACCTTGTGTAAATGCTAAATCGTCTACGATATCTTGTGTGGTTCTTCGGATGTAACCCATATCGTCAATACTGCCCACTAAAAATTCGGCAATATCGCGTTCGTCTTCCCGTAAAATAAAAGTATTTAACTGATTGATTAAGTCTTGGTGAAAACTAACAGGCGCAGCAAATGGAGTCGATCGGTCATCGTCATCATCGCTGTAATTGTTGATTTGGTATTTATAATCTGGGGTTTCGTCGTTGCTTAAATATTCGTCGATGTTGATATCTTGAGTGTCGATTCTATCGTTGTCGAAATCATCATAATCATCATCATTGGTGTTTACTTCAAAATCATCTCGCTCATATTCTTCTTCTTTACTGTTTTCTTCTAAAGCTGGATTCTCCACTAATTCCTCTTGAAGACGCTGTTCAAAAGCTTGAGTAGGCAATTGAATCAACTTCATCAATTGAATTTGTTGCGGCGATAATTTTTGCGATAATTTGAACTGTAAACTGTGTTTTAACATTATATTTAGCTTTAAGCTTTATGCATTATGCTTTGAGCCTAATGCCTATTGCATTATTAAAACTCTGCGTTCTGTGGCGTTCTTGGAAACGGTATTACATCTCTAATGTTGGTCATTCCTGTTACAAAAAGCACCAAACGTTCAAATCCTAATCCAAATCCTGAGTGTACGGCAGATCCAAATTTTCGGGTATCCAAATACCACCACAATTCCTCCTCGTCGATACTTAAGGCTTTCATTTTTTCTACTAACACGTCATAGCGTTCTTCTCTTTGCGAACCGCCGACAATTTCTCCAATTCCTGGGAATAAGATATCCATGGCTCGCACCGTTTTCCCGTCTTCATTTAAACGCATATAAAACGCTTTTATTTTTGCAGGATAATCAAATAATATTACCGGACATTTGAAGTGTTTTTCCACTAAAAAGCGTTCGTGCTCACTCTGTAAATCTGCACCCCACTCGTTAATAATGTATTGGAATTTTTTCTTTTTATTGGGAGTTGAATCTTTTAAAATATCAATAGCTTCGGTATAAGAAACGCGTTTGAAGTTGTTTTCTAAAACGAAGTTTAATTTTTCTAACAACGCCATTTCGCTTCGATCGGCTTGTGGTTTAGCTTTTTCTTCTTCGAGAAGTCGGCCTTCTAAAAATTTCAAGTCGTCCCCACATTTATCAACGGTATATTTGATGACATATTTGATGAAGTCTTCGGCTAAATCCATGTTGTCGGCCAAATCATTAAAAGCCACTTCGGGCTCAATCATCCAAAATTCGGCCAAGTGACGTGAGGTGTTGGAATTCTCCGCACGGAACGTAGGACCGAACGTATAAATTTGACCCAATGCCATTGCAAAAGTTTCGCCCTCTAATTGTCCCGAAACCGTAAGATTGGTTTGTTTGCCGAAAAAGTCTTCTTTGTAGTTGATGGCTCCGTCTTCTGTTCTGGGTGCAGATCCATCTATAGGTAGTGCTGTAACTTGAAACATTTCGCCGGCTCCTTCTGCATCTGATCCAGTAATGATAGGAGTATTCACATAGAAAAAACCATTTTCTTGAAAGTATTGGTGCACCGCAAAAGAGAGGGTTGAACGCACACGCATTACAGCTCCAAAAGTATTTGTTCTCACTCGTAAATGCGCATTTTCGCGAAGAAATTCTAACGAGTGTTTTTTGGGTTGCATGGGAAACTTTTCGGCATCGCTATCACCTAAAATTTCTAATTTAGTCACTTGAATCTCTACTTGTTGTCCCGCACCGCGACTTTCAGCCAAGGTACCGGTTACACAAATAGCGGCTCCTGTTGTAATTCTTTTTAAGGTTTCATCTGCGGTGTTTTCAAAATCCACAACGCATTGAATATTATGTAGCGTTGAACCATCGTTCAATGCAATAAATTGATTGTTTCTAAATGTTCTAACCCAACCTTTAGCCGTTACTTCATGTAGTTTTTTCGAACTGTTTAAAAGGTCAATTATTTTTGAATGTTTCATTTCCAAATTTATTTATGTGCAAACCTACATAAAATTTCAATATTATATAAGGCTTTCAAGTTTATAATGTTGGTTCTTTGTGTCCTTTGGCAAAGATAACACGAAAGAAAAATATACTATTTCTCGTTTGAATTTTCTGCTTCAAAATTTTCTTCGGAAAATCCGTTTATTTTAATATTATCGACTGCACCAACTTCTTCATCACTTAATATATTGATAGTTGGTTCAACAAATTCTTGCTGATTGGTTAATTTTTTATTCAGGGTCAATACTAGTGAAGGCAATAAGACCAAATTTGATAACATGCCAAACAATAAAGTGATCGAAACCAAACCACCTAAAGCAATGGTCCCTCCAAAACTAGACAACATAAATACCGAAAATCCTGAAAACAATACTACCGAAGTATAGAACATACTTAACCCCGATTCGTTAATGGTTGCAAAAACAGATTTTTTAATTTTCCAATTGTTACGTGTTAAGGCTTGGCGGTATTCTGCTAAGAAACGTATGGTGTCGTCAACAGATAGTCCAAAGGCAATTCCAAACACTAAAATAGTTGATGGTTTTAAAGGAATATTAAAATAGCCCATAATACCAGCCGTCATTAATAAAGGCAATAAATTGGGCAGTAAAGCCACCAAGATCATTTTAACCGAACGAAACATAAAGGCAATTAATAAAGCCGTTATAAATACCGACAACAATAAAGACTGCAGTAAGTTGTCTAATAAATATTTAGTTCCTTTTTGAAACACTACAGCTTTTCCTGTGATGGAAACGGCATACAGTTCTTTTGGAAATAGTTCGTTGATTTTGCGCTGCAATTTTGCTTCAATTGCATCTAAATTATTGATGCCTTCATCTTTAATAAAAGTAGTAATTCGCGTGTATTGACCGGTTGCATCAACATAACTTTTCATTACATTGTCTTTGCTGTTTTTTATCGAATTTTTGGCAAACGATAATATAAAAGCTTGTTCTTGCGAAGAAGGTAATTCGTAATATTCAGGATTATTATTATAATAAGCTTGTTTAGAATACTTGACCAAATTTACTATAGAAATAGGCTTTGATAATTCAGGTATCGAATCAATCGCTTGTTGCAACTCATCCATTCTTTTTAAGGTTGCTAATTTCATGACCCCTTTTTTCTTTTTGGTATCAATTAGTATTTCAATAGGCATAACGCCATCAAATTCCTTTTCAAAAAACACAATATCATCATAGAAGGCTGCTTTTTTTGGCATGTCTTCAATTAAACTTCCTGAAATTCGCATTTTGAAAATCCCTAAAGTGCCCGAAGTTAGCAGTACGATTACCACAACATACACTACAGTTCTTCTGTTTTTTATGGTCTTTTGCACCCAGTTTAAAAAACGAACAGCATAGCTTCGTTCCAAATGATCCAAATGGCGTTCTTTGGGAATAGACATGTAACTGTAGGCCACCGGTATTACAAAAAGACATAAAAAGAACAAGGCAATAATGTTCATTGAAGTGACTACACCAAATTCTTTTAACAGCTCATTATTGGTCACAATAAACGTTGCAAACCCAAACGAAGTAGTTAGATTGGTAATCAAGGTGGGTGTTCCTACTTTTGTGATTACACGAACTAATGCTTTAGCTTGATTGCCATGTATTCTACATTCTTGATGGTACTTATTGGTTAAGAAAATACAATTTGGAATTCCAATAACGATCATTAATGTGGGGACTAACGCGGTTAGTACGGTAATTTCATAACGCAGTAATCCTAAAAATCCAAACGACCACATAACGCCTACAATGACAATACACATAGAAATTAATGTTGTTCGGAAGGATCTAAAAAAGAAAAAGAAAATCAAAGAAGTTATCCCCAATGCCGCTCCAATAAAGAGACTAATTTCGCTAATGATATATTCAGAATTGAGCGATCGAATATAAGGCATGCCCGAAACGTGCAAATCTACTTTTGTTTCTTTTTCAAAAGTTTCAATGGCTGGGATAATTTTAAATAATACTAAATTTTTGCGTTTGGGGGTATTTACTATTTTTTTATCTAAATAAATAGCAGATCGAATAATTCCCGAATGATTGAATAATAGCCCTTCATAAAAAGGCATTTGTGTTAGTAATTCGTTCTTTATTTTATTTAAATAAGCAGCATTTTTTGTTTTTAAAGGATCAACTAAAGTAGTCAATTCAAAGGAAGAGAGGCTGTCGTTTTTTTGTAATTTTTTTAAGTCGTTGAGCGAAATAATTCCGTCGACTTCTGGATTTTTTTTAAGTTGACGCATCAACTTCTCCCAAGCTGCATAAATTTTTGGTGTAAAAATTTGTTGGCCCTGAATACCAATTACGATAAGGTTCCCTTCCTCGCCAAATTTTTCTAAAAAAGCATTGTATTCTATATTCGCTTTTTCAGTCGCAGGTAACAGATTGGCTTCAGTGTTTGTAAATTTTATATACTTCCATTGCGAAGCCATAAAAAGGGTAAATAGCGCAACGACTGCTAATAAGCCAATTCTGTTTCGTAAAATTTTGCTGGCGATAAAATCCCAAAAATTGGTGTTGAACCACTTTAACATCTCTCAAAAATTAAGTGGCAAAGGTAGGTATTCTTGCTTAATTAATTGGACTTCCGATGGCATAAATTATGGAATAATTATATCCCTAAATCCAACAGAAAAGAAATTTTCAAAGCGATGTTATCTTCAAAATGAGCTAATTGATAGGGGCCGTATCGATAAAAGGCCACTAAGCCAAATCCTTTGAAAAGTTTATTGCATTCAACACCACTTTCAAAAAATCCTTGTTCCATGGTTTTGTAGGCGATTCCGAGGTGTTGGGTAGCTTGGTTATTGGAGCCAAATGCCATACGTGTAACTACTGTAAATTCAGGGTTGATTTTTGGGGCCAATAGTATTTTGTTAAAGGTGTGTTTTAGTTGTAATGAAATGTATTTATTTGAGAAAAATTCGTTGAAATACATGGTTTCAAAACTGTTCTTTCCAGAAAATGTAATCCGTTGCAATACAGCATCTCGATTCAGATTATTAGGCTGTATGCTATATAAATGTGTAATTGGAACTGCTCCAAAAGCAATTCCGGTTTGTATTAACAATGAGCTTTTTTGTCCCGATAAGTAGGGTAGTTCATAATAGGTTTTAAAATCGATCTTCGAAAATTCAAAATCATTACCCAAAACGTTCGGCAAGGTTTGGGTATATTGTATTGAAAATTTGGGATGGCGTTTTTCAATTTCAATTTTACCAACCGGAGTTTGCATATAATTGCTAAATGGATTCCATTGGAAACCGAGTTGTAGTGAAGTGATGGAATAATCGGCATAGGAAATACCCTTGTGAACGAATGTATAATCAAATAACGGTTTAATTTGGCTTTTTGAAATGGCAAAATAACCAGCAGTTTTAGGTAAAATTTTGCTTTCTACAAAAACAGAAGTATTCTTATTGTTGTAGAATGTGGTAATATTTAATGGGCGTGGGTCGTAAATTTTAAAACGTCGTGTATCTGTAGCAAAATTGGTTTGGGCAATTTCTGTAATATCATTAGAATAAGATGCACTTATCCATGTTTCTGATGTTTGATGAGCCAAATAGGAGGGTGTTATGCCATACTTTGTTTCCATATCTTTTAATCCGTAAGCGCCATAAAAGGCAATTTTGTATCGGGATGCAAAGCGATTGTTGGTTACACCACCGATACCCAATCGAAAACCTTCATAATGATTGTATTTAATAACACTTCGAAGATCAATATCGATTACAGAAACTGGAAAATAACCGTTAATTATTTTTCGCCCTAGAAAAATTTTATCTTCAATTTTTCCCGAAAGCGATAAACTATCAATGGTAGTATAGGTTTTTATTTTTCTTTGGTCTAAGGTGTCTTTTGTAAATGTTGTCCAATAATCCAATGATTTTTTTAAACTCGTTGCCGGTACTTCAATTTTGACTTTAGGTTTAGAATGTTGTATTGGCTGATTAATTTTAACATCAAAAGGAGTAGACTCGAGATATAAATACGCTTGATCGGTTGCGTTTTTTCTTTCGCTGAAGTCGAGTGATGAAGTAAATTTTATAGTGCCGCCCAATAAATTAATGTCCTCATAATTTGTGCCTTTTTGTACTTTAATATATCGTTTTTCTGGAAACCAAAGTCCGGCATCTTTCAAATACGTGAACGTATACGTTGCCTGAATGTTGACTACGCCATAAATTCGATAGTAGGCTTTTGAAATGGCATGTGTTTCAGTATCAATATACAATAAGCCTCGAAGTTTATTTCCATTGAATTTTTTGGGTTGGAAATAGATTCGAAACGCCTTACGTCCTGCAATGGAAACCGTATCAATTAGTTTATAAGAATACAGTCGTCTTCCGTAGTTTGAAATGGGATTTTGAACAGGAATTTCGAGTATTTCAAACGGATTTTCATATACAGAATAGGAGACCAATTTTAACCCCAAGTATTCATACAATGGTTGATCAAAACCAGCCATTCGAGTAGCTAAAATTGTTTCTTTACTTTTATTATCGGCAAACGCAATTAAATTTACCTTTTCAGTTTGGTACAAATGTTGTTTTTCAACCACCTTTTTGAATTTATAATTGGTGGAGTCCAATTTTATTCGGGGTTTTCTAAACCATTTGTTTTTGAAGATTGTATCTATATTTGATGAAATACTATCCGGATTTGCTGTTACTTGAAGATATTCATAATTTTTATACTCAAAGCTCGAAAGCACTTTTGTAGGGTCGTTATTTTTTTTATTTTCAATAACCTTTTTTATGATATTATTTACTTGAATTTCAGAGTATATTTCTGTCCTTTTACGGCTTAAATCAAGGATTAATTTAATGGTTATTATCTTACTTAAACCATCAGGATAGGCTATTTTTTCGTGATAACCTGGGTAATTTATTTTTATGGGGAGTTTAGGATCTTCGACTGTCAAATTAAATTTCCCCTCCCAATCGGCACTTATGACAGCTTTATTATAAGAAATCAAAGCAAAAGCGATGGGAACCTTACTGTCAAAATCAACAACTTGCCCTTTGATGTTGGTTTGCGCTATCAAACTTGAAGAAAAAAGAAAACACAATAAAGACCAAAAATAGTTCATGAGCATTTTTCTATAGATTACAAAGATATTTAAAATAAAAAATCCCGAGTGTGAATCGGGATTTAAATTTATACTTTCATAATTTCAGCTTCTTTAATAGCTAAAATATCGTCAATTTTCTTAATAAAAGAATCCGTTAATTTTTGAACGTCTTCCTCAGCTTTTTTACAGATATCTTCCGCGGTACCGTCTTTTTCTTCTTTTTTAATGTCGGAATTGGCATCTTTTCTGTGATTTCTAATTCCAATTTTTGCTTCTTCTGCTTCTGCCTTGGCTTGTTTTACTAAGTCGCGTCTTCTTTCTTCAGTCAACGCTGGAATATTGATAATAATATTATCACCATTGTTCATCGGATTTAAACCTAAGTTGGCAATCATGATGGCCTTTTCAATAGGATGCAACATGTTTTTTTCCCAAGGCGTAACGGTAAGTGTTCTGGCGTCTGCAGCATTGATATTGGCTACTTGTGATAATGGGGTTTGCGAACCGTAATAATCTACAAAAACACCACCCAGCATTTGAGGGGAAGCTTTGCCCGCTCTAATGTTTAAAAATTCTTTTTCTAAATGGGCAACAGAACCCAACATTGCTTCTTTAGCACTTTCTAAAATAAAGTTAATTTCTTCTGTCATTTTTTTGTTTCAAAATTAAGGTTTCAGGTTTCAAGTTAACAACATTAACAAGAGGCAACAAGTAACAAAATTATATAGTTACCGTTGTTCCAATAGTATCTCCGTTACATACTTTCAATAGATTACCAGCTTTATTCATGTCAAATACAATAATTGGTAATTTATTTTCTTGACTCAATGTAAAAGCGGTTGTATCCATTACATTCAATCCTTTTGCCAAAACATCTTCAAATGAAATGTAATCAAATTTAACGGCATCTGCATTTTTTTCAGGATCCGATGTATATACACCGTCTACACGAGTACCTTTTAATATTACATCTGCACTCACTTCAATACCTCTTAATACAGCTGCAGTGTCGGTTGTAAAATAAGGATTTCCTGTCCCCGCACCAAAGATAACAATACGACCCTTCTCGAGATGACGCGTTGCTTTTCTTTTGATATAGGGTTCGGCTATAGCCTCAATTTTCAACGCCGTTTGTAAACGCGTTTGCATTCCTGCTTCTTCCAAGGCACCTTGTAATGCCATACCATTAATTACGGTAGCCAGCATTCCCATGTAATCTCCTTGTACTCTATCCATTCCATTGCTTGCGCCTGAGACTCCTCTAAAAATATTACCTCCACCAATAACGATAGCGATTTCTACTCCTTTATCATGTATCTGTTTGATCTCTGTGGCATACTCTGCTAATCGTTGTGGATCGATACCATATTGTCGATCTCCCATTAAAGCTTCGCCGCTTAATTTCAGAAGAATTCTTTTGTACTTCATTAGAATGTATAATTTTGTTGTGCAAATATAGTTAATTCGTTTTTTCCTAAAAAAAATGTAAGCAACATTTATTCGAACAAATTTGTAATTCACATACATGCACGATAAAGCGTCTGTATTATTTCAATTGTAGTTGCGCTTGTGTAACATATCTTACCAAGCTTTTCCGAAAATTACGCTATTTTTGTAGCATTAAAACAAAGAAAATGATAGCAATAATTCAAAACGCATTACAAAATAGTTTTTCCTATGCCGAATACCGAAAATTAGCATCGGATCTTGTTGCACAAGAGAAGCCAACAGGACATGATCTTTCGGAAGCATTAGCGCATTATGCCGAGTTGAACGAAACCCGAATGAATCGTTTGGAGAAAACCATTACCCTAACCGATGCAGTCATTCAAACGCTACAAAACAGTTCTAAAAATGTTATTTGGTTGGTATTAGCTGAAAGCTGGTGCGGAGATGCGGCACAAATTTTGCCGGTTTTAAATAAAATGAGTGAGGCATCAAATACCATCCAACTTAATATTGTATTGCGAGATGATCATGACGCTCTTATGCAGCTGTTTCTAACCAACGGCGCAAAGTCCATTCCAAAATTAATCATTTTAGACGCTCAAACATTAAATGTAGTTGCCGATTGGGGTCCTCGTCCTCTAGGGGCTAAACAATTGATTGAAGAATACAAAGCCACTCACGGAGTAGTGGATGAAACTGGAAAAATTGAATTGCAAAAATGGTATTTACACGATAAAGGCATATCCATTCAGCAAGAAATTTCGGAAATCATGCGTCAATTCTAAATGCCTTTTTGGTTTTAATTTACCGTTCCAATAATCTTCAATTTATCAGAAGTTGAAATGCCTCCCGGATTACAACCGGGTTTGCCTTCCGGAATTTCCATATGTAATTTTTTGTAATATTCGGCCCATACCTCAAAGAATTCGTTTGATTTTGGGGATTTGAAAGTCATGGGAAATAATTCAAAAAATGGTTTTTTATTTGCATGTAAGAAAGCGTCATATAGCAATTCCGAACAATAGTATTTTCCATTATTGTACACATATTCTTCATCATATGGTACACCAATTTGTTGCAAAGCAAAAGCAATGGCTTCTGGAATAAGCGCTCGGTATTTTTGTTTTAATCGGCCCACAAACATTTTTTCAGTGGTGTAAGTTTTGAAGGTTTCGAAAGGCGTTATTTTGACTTCGGTACCTGCTGCTTCAATAACATAAATGGAATCATTTTTAAGGTATACCAATCCCAAATGACTAAAATCGCGTCCTTGATACCCTGATGTCACTTCATTAATCGCCTCGCAAAGTGGTCCACAATTCATGGATTGAAAAAGAAGATCTCCTGATTTAAGGGTTAGTTTTTGTGAAAAACCCGCAAAAGAAACGAAAAGAAGGAAGGTGAGTAATTTTTTCATTTAAAAGGATAGTAATTCAAATCCAACACTGATGCTTCCTTGAGGTGTATTATGAAGTTGAAAGCCATAGGAAGTAATTTCTAGAAAAAGCTGCAAATCGGAAGCTTCTAGATTAAATTTTACGCGTTTATACATGCCGGATAAATCGCCTCTTCCAATGGCAAAAGAACGGCCAATTCCCACATCGATACCCACTCGTGTTTCTTCGCCAATTTTTGGCATGATGCGCCAATTAGAAAATACTGGTGCAACAATTAATTTTTCCGATAATCTCATTCCAATTCCTGTATGTGCACTCCATCCGAGCCATTTGTTTAGGTGAATACCGTAACCAAAAGAACAGTTGATACCTTCGGGGACAAACCAACTATTATTTACACTGCCGTCGGGAAAAACTTCGCCTCTATTTTTGTTTCCTTGTAAAGGAACAGAAAGTTCAAATTGTGTAAAAGTAATCTTAGTCTCTGGTTTTATATCAGCCGAATCATTTATGGTGGTTTCAACTTGTGCAAAAGACCAATGGATTAGGAACAGGCTAAAAAGTAACAATTTAGATTTCATCGTGCATTAATTTTTCAAATTCTACAGGTGTTACTGCATTGATAACGCTGTAATCGCCAATTTTATTGCGTCTTAATGCCGATAAGTGCCCACCCGATTGTAGGGCTAAGCCAAAATCATAAGCAACAGATCGAATGTAAGTCCCCTTGCTACATGTGATTCTAAAATCGACTTCGGGTAATTGAATGCGTGTAATTTGAAATTCGAAAATGGTTGTTTTTCTCGTTTGTATTTCGACTTCTTCCCCTGCACGTGCATGTTCATAAAGTCGTTTACCGTCTTTTTTTATAGCCGAAAAAACCGGAGGTTTTTGGTCAATTTCGCCAATAAACTGTTGGGTCGCTTCAAAAATCAATTCTTCCGTAAGATGTTCGGTTGTGAAATGAGCGTTTATTTCGGTTTCTAAATCATAAGATGGGGTAGTCGCTCCTAATACTATAGTTCCAGTGTATTCTTTGGCTTGCGCTTGAATTTCGGTAATTTTTTTAGTGAATTTACCTGTACAAATGATGAGTAAACCCGTTGCGAGCGGATCCAAGGTTCCCGCGTGTCCAATTTTAAATTTCTTGGGTAAATCAAACTTACGTTTTAAGAGGTACTTCAATTTGTTTACCGCCTGAAACGAACTCCATGTAAGCGGTTTGTCTATTAGAATTACGCTTCCCGCTAAAATTTCTTCAGACGTCATTAGATAATAGTTAATTTTTGAATGAAGAAGTGCACAACTAAGATCACTATACCTGCCAGTATTCTATAATAACCAAAAATCCTAAAGCCATTTTTTGTCAAATAACCAATAAACGATTTGATGGCAATGAGTGCAACGAGAAAACCAACAATATTTCCTATGATAAGCAGATTGATTTGATCCTCAGAAAGCACAAAACCAGCTTTATAATAATCGTAGGATTTTTTTAAGGTTGCGCCTAACATGGTAGGAATGGCTAAGAAAAATGAAAATTCGGCAGCAGTTGTTCGCGATATTTTTTGTGTCATCCCACCTACAATGCTAGCACCACTTCTTGAAACACCTGGAATCATAGCCAGACATTGAAACAACCCAATTTTAAATGCCGTACGATAGGATATTTCTGTTCCTTCGGATGCACCAAACCAATCATCTACTTTTAGCAATAGCATTCCGCCCACGATGAGTGAAACGGCAACTGTTATTGGATTTTCTAGTAATCCATCAATGAAATCTCCTAGTAGCAATCCAAAAATTACGGCCGGGATAAAGGCTACAACTAATTTAAAATAAAAATCAAGGGTTTGGAAAAAGCGTTTAAAGTATAATACAATAACAGAAAGTATGGTTCCTAATTGGATTACAATGGTAAAAAGTTTGGTAAAGTCGTCCTGAGCAATCCCAAAAAAGGAAGAAGCAACAATCATGTGTCCTGTTGAAGAAACAGGTAAAAACTCAGTGATTCCCTCAATAATAGCCAGGACAATAGCTTGTAGTGTATTCATTTTGTGTGATTAGTGATTAGCGACTAATGAATAGTACTATTCGTGATATCCAATTACGAATTCTTAGGGTTTTTTAAGATCGAATAAATCGTAATTCCGAAACCAAGTAACACTAAAGCTGGTGCTAAGCGGATGCGTCTAAAACTAAAAATCTCTTCATTAAAAACCGAAGGATCTTCACTGCCCCCGCCACTCATTAATAAGAAACCTAGTGCAATAACGGCTAATCCAACCCATAAAATTTTGTAATTGATGGTGTCAAAAAGAAATTCAGATTTGTTATTTTTTTCCATTTTGTATAGTTTAATTTGGCAAAACTTTACAGCTTCGCAAAATATTAATAGAGATCATCTGTTTTTAAGTTTAAGAATCGTTGTGTAGCAAAATAGGTGCTAATGGAAGTAATAATTGTTCCAATTACTAATATACCAATGATCACTATTGCGATGGCGGTATAATCTTTTGCAATACCTAGGCTTGGGAATAAGCCGTCTACATAAACCACTACCCCCATCAATCCGATGACGGCTAACGCCGCACCAATTAATCCTAATTTAATACTAGTCCAAATGAACGGTTTTCGGATGAATGATTTTGTAGCGCCCACCATTTGCATGGTTTTGATCGTAAATCGATGCGAATATACCGAAAGACGCAAAGAACTATTGATCAATAACATTGCCACAACGGTTAAGACACCACTCACTACTAAAATCCAAAAACTAATTTCTTTGACATTATTGTTTACTAGATCGACCAACTCTTTGTCGTAAATGATTTCAGTAACCATTTCATTTTTTCGAAACGATCGTTCTATTTTTTTGATGCTTGCAGCGTTAACATAATCGCCTTTTAAATGAATGTCAAACGAATTTTGTAAAGGATTAAATCCTAAAAATTCCATGAAATCTTTTCCTACAATATCTACATTGTTTTTGGCAGCACTATCTTTGTGTACGAAGGCATAATCTTTTATAAAATTGGCATTTTTTAATTCCAAATCAAAAGAACTTATGACACTATCGGTTGCTTCGTTGTTAAAGAATACCGTCATGGGTATATTCTCTTTAAAATCATCCGAAATCTTCTTTGAGTTAATCACAAATAATCCCAAGGTTCCTAGCAGGAATAACACTAAAAAAATACTTAATACTACTGAGAAATAGGAAGAAATTAATCTTCGCTTGTTGTAATTTTCAAATGATGATGCCATAAAATTGTATTTAAGCCGTAAAAATAGTAAAGAAATTTTGTTTAACTAGAATATCCGTACAAAGATTTAACAATAGCTACTAATTTTTATAAAAGACGCGTTTTACCCGTTGCGAAATTCCGGTTAATATCTCATACGAAATGGTGTGCATGGCTGTTGCCATTTCTGTAACTGTTGGTGCGGCACCAAAAACAATTACTTCATCGCCTTCTTTACAAGAAATATTGGTCACATCTATCATCATCATGTCCATGCAAATTGCGCCTAAAATAGTTGCTTTTTGATTTTGTATCGTTACATAGCCTTTTTGATTTCCCCAAGCTCTACTAATGCCATCGGCATAACCAATAGGTAAAGTAGCTACTCGAATGGTTTTTTCTACCATGAATCGTCGGCTATAGCCAATACTTTCTCCCGGTTCTAGTGTTCGCAGTTGTGAAATGACGGTTTTAAGAGTGCTTACATTTTCCAAACCATTTCGTTCGGTCTCAGAATTTGCCATGCCATACAGTCCGATGCCTAAACGCACCATTTCCAGTTGTTTTTCGGGGTAATTGAAAATGCCCGACGTATTCAAGATATGACGCATAGGCTGCTGTGGAATGACCTTTTCGATTTCAGAAAATAAGGTTTCAAATCGTTGGAATTGCACTTGAGTAAAGGCCTCAAAATTCCGGTCATCACTTGCAGCTAAATGCGTAAAGACACTTTTTACTTTGACAAAATTGTTGTTTTTTAGCAACGCACACAACGCACTCATAGCATCCGATTCAAATCCCAAACGGTGCATGCCGGTATCCAATTTAATATGAATAGGATACTGCGAAATATTCTGTTCCTGTGCTGTTTTTAAAAAAGCGTGTAGGCCATGAATCGAATAAATTTCGGGTTCTAAATTATAGGCAATCATAGCACTAAAACTGCTGTTTTCAGGATTTAATACCATAATAGGCGTTGTAATACCAGCGTTTCGCAATGCAATGCCTTCATCGGCAAACGCCACACCCAGATAATCTACTTTGTGATGTTCTAATAATTTGGCAATTTCATAACCTCCATTTCCATACCCAAACGCTTTCACCATCACCATAATTTTGGTTTGTGGTTGCAATTTGGATTTATAAAAATTTAAGTTGTGACTAATGGCATCGAGGTTGATTTCGAGAACAGTTTCGTGGTTTTTTTCTTCTAATACTACAACAATTTCGTGAAAATTAAAGCCGCGCGCCCCTTTTACTAATACGGTTTCATTTTGAAACGACTGCAGGTTAAATTGTTGTAAAAAATCCTGAGTATTGGTAAACGAAATGACATTGGGCATTTTATTTAAGTAATGTCCAATGGTTTCTCCAATCGTAATTATTCGTTGAATTTTGTGTCGGGAAAGGAGTTGTTTTACTTGGTCATACAAAACATCTGTTGAAATCCCACTCGAAAAAATATCGGAGAGTATAACCGTTTTTTTATCGTGCAGTTTTTGCTGTTCTAAAAAATCCAAGGCAATTTTCAAAGAAGGATAATCTAACGAATAACTGTCGTCAATTACCGTACAATTTTGAATTCCTTTCTTGGTTTGCAGTCGCAATTCTACAGGATATAATTCGGCCAATCGCTTTTGAATATATGCGACATCTTCACCTATGAAGAGCATAAAATTTACACAACTAATGGCGTTTTCAATAGAATGTTCATCAACAAATGGCACTTGTGTATGGCAGATGACATCTTTGTAGTTGAACGTTAATTCAGTACCGTTTTCTTTCTTTTTTTGTGTGACAAAAACCGCAGCACTCTGGTCTTCAAAACTCCAGGTTTGTTTGTGACAGCCAATCGGCAATAAGGCTTCAATGGCTGTGTTCTTTTTTAAAAAAACAGCGGAGCAATGCGTAAAAAGTTTGATTTTTTCGGCTATTTTGGTTTCACGATTGGAAAATCCTTCATCGTGTGCTACGCCAATATTGGTTAAAATACCATAGGTTGGTTGTATGATGGACTCTAAATGTTCCATTTCTTCAGGCAATGAAATGCCTGCTTCAAAAATACCAAAATCGTACTGGCTTTCTATGGCTAAAATGGAGAGTGGAACGCCCACTTGTGAATTATAACTTTTGGGATTCCGAACAATCAAATGTTTCGGACTTAATAAAAAATTCAACCATTCTTTTACTACCGTTTTTCCATTACTACCAGTAATTCCAATGAATGGGAAATCGAAGGTTTTGCGATATCCTCTTGCCAATTGTTGCAAAGCCAATACAGAATTTTCAACCACAATAAAGGTTGCTTTGTCTTTTACAATTTCTGGAATATGTTCTACCACAAAATGGCAGACGCCCCTTGCTATTAAATCTTCAAGGTAACGATGGGCATCATGGTTTTGACCCTTAATTGCAAAAAACAAGGTGTCTTTTCCGTTTTGTAGCGATCGGCTATCAATGGAAATATGTTGTGGCGAAAAACCAGCGGCATCACCGTGTAAAACGCCATTGCAAAAAGTGGTAATATGGGAAAGATTGAGGTTCAAATTATTCTTTTTCTTCTTTGTGTTCGCGAATAGCATTAAAATAAGCAGCTCTACTGAGCGGTTCATATTCTTCAGTCTCGCCCAACATTACTAATTTTTCATCCTTTGATTTTCTAAAACTATAATGGGCTAAATTTCCAGTGCGTGTGCAAACAGCATGTACTTTGGTAACATATTCGGCTGTAGCCATTAACGCAGGCATGGGTCCGAACGGATTTCCTTTAAAATCCATGTCTAATCCTGCTACAATTACTCGAATTCCCGAATTGGCTAAATCATTACAAACGGCAACAATTTCTTCGTCAAAAAACTGGGCTTCATCGATACCAATTACGTCGCAACCTTGCGCTAATATTCGAATATTTTCAGCCACAGGAACAGGAGTAGAGCGAATTTCGTTTTTGTTGTGAGAAACGACCATTTCGTTGTCATAGCGGGTATCCACAGACGGTTTGAAAATTTCCACTTTTTGTTTGGCAAATTGAGCACGTTTTAATCGGCGAATCAACTCTTCTGTTTTACCAGAAAACATCGAACCACAAATTACTTCAATCCAACCAAATTGCTCTTGTTGATTTACAGTATTTTCGAGAAACATTTTGTATCTTTCGTACGTTAAAAAATTATTTTCTGCTACATTTGTAAGCAAAACAAAAATATTAAAAAAGTATCGATATATTCAATTCCATTT
>NZ_JBILKB010000152.1:0-8735 GCF_044376915.1 Flavobacterium sp. | reverse complement strand
TAAGGTCACTATTGCCCCTACGATTGAAATATAAGCTCCAATTTTCGTTTTATCGATCAGTTTGTACCAAACGGATAAATTGGTGTAAATGCCTAAGAAGAAATTAGCCAATACAATTAAAGGCACAATCTCCATTGCAGTCCAATAACTTTCTTTAGGCACTAAAAATAATTTTAATACATCGGCAAAAACGATGACACCTAAGCAAATGAATGATCCAAAAATGACAAAATACTTCGTTATGGTAGCATAGGTTTGTGGTGCATTTTCGTTACTGGCATGACTGAAGAAAAAGGGTTCGATTCCTAAGGTATACGCTGTTCTGAACAACACCATAAACATTCCTATTTTATAACATGCCGAATAGGCTCCAATATCGGCCATATCTACATGCATCCAATCCAATAGAATTTTATCAAAGTGTTCGTTGATGGCAAAAGCAATTCCTGCAATTAATATAGGCAAACCATAGTGCATCATTTTTTTCCAAAGTGCTACATCAAACTGCCATTTTATTTTGAAATAATCGGGTAAAACGAATAGTAATGTGACCAAACTTGCCATCAATCCCGAAATAAACACATAACCAACTTGAAAATTGTTGTAATAGATGGTTTGTAGCAATAGATTATTTGAATTGGCAGCTAATTTGGGTAAAAATGCCAAGAAAAAAATGTTCAATAACAAATAGATCAATACGTTTGAAATCTTAATTACGGCATATTTTATAGGACGGCTTTCGGCTCTAATTTTAGAAAACGGAATAATCGCTAACGCGTCTAAAGCCAAAATCCAAAGGGCAAAAACAACATATTCTACATTAATTTCAGACCAAAGCGCCAAGTTTTTTCTAAAAAGCAACAGTATAGCAAAAAATATGATCGTGGACCAAAACATCGAAATGGTAGCGGTGGATATGACCTTACTTTTGTTGGATTCTGAATTATAAAAACGGAAAAAGGCCGTTTCCATTCCGTAGGACATTACGACATTGAAAAAAACCAAATAGGAAAAAATTACAGATACTTCACCCATTTCGCTATTATCGGTTAGATAATAAACGAGGATTGGATTCAGAATAAAACTAATAATTCTGGGTAAAACGGTCGCTAAACCATAAATAGCTGTTTGTTTAAAAAGACTTTTATAAAGACCCATTCCTGATTTTTAGAATAACAAATGTAATTAAAACTTTGGTTTTGCCGAAGGATATTCCAACATTGGTCTTTCAGTAACCTTCTTGATTTTTATTTTGATTTCTTTACCACTTTTTACAAATAGTAAAAGAGCTTCTTCGGGATGTAATTTGTATTGGGTTTTAGGGCTAGTGCTTTTAGATGTAACATCGCCATCAAATTTTTGTTGGTTGCCTTCGGTTTTTATTCTTGCGATAAAATGTAGGCTATCGATTTTCTCAAATGGAACCTCATAGCCTCTGAAAATTACTTTTTCTAATTCGATTTCTTTACTTAAAGGTGTTTTTAAATCCACATAAAAATGGATCCCGCTTCCACCACCACGCACACCTGCCACCCATGTTTCATAAGAAGCTTGAAGGGTTTCTTGAAGGGCTTTTTTCTGACTTGAACAACTGATCATTGTTATCGAGAAGAGTAGTAAAAGTAATTGCTTCATGACTTTTTTACTTTAAAAATTTGATGAAATGAAATCCTTTGGGCACAAACCCATGGTTCATATAAAATTTGTGTGCCCCAAAATTTGTGGAAAAAGCATCTAAAACAATCATGTTGCACTGTTCGTCCATTGCCTTCTGATTCAAATAATCGGTCATGATGCTTCCAATGCCTTTCGAGCGAAAATCTTCATGCACCACCACATTATCCAATTCTAAATATTTTCCACTCCATAACTTAGTACCTATCCAAAATCCTGCCAACCCTAACGTAATTCCGTTTGCTACAACAATTAACTGTTTGTAATTATTCGGAAGCATCGCGCTCAACAAATCATGATACTTTTCGGTCGAATAATCGGGGTAGAGTTGTTGAATGAGCGGAAATTGCTCCATCATTTCATCAATTGTAGTCAATTCAATTAACTGTTGCATCTTATTTTTGAAGTAAATTTTGGTTGAATAAGTCTAAAATTCTTCGGTATTCGTCGACCCAAGAATAAGTCCTTTTAAATCCGTGTGCTTCTACTGGAAAAACGGCTAAATCCCAGTCTTTTTTCCCTAGTTCAATGAAGCGTTGTGTCAATCGAACAATGTCTTGAAATTGCACGTTGTCGTCTACCATTCCGTGGAGCATTACCAACTTATCTTGTAAATTATCCGCAAAATAAATCGGCGAACTTTTCTTGTATGCTTCAGGATCGGTTTCTGGGAAATTCAAAATGTTTGACGTATACCCGTGATTGTAATGCGCCCAATCGGTTACTGAACGCAAAGCTGCACCTGCTTTGAATTCGCCTGGTTTGGTCAACAATGCCATCAAGGTGATGAATCCGCCATACGATCCGCCATACATTCCCACTCGGTTGGTGTCAATGCCTAAATTTTGCACCAAATAATTCTTTCCATCCAATTGATCCGATAAATCTTTTCCTCCCATGTGACGGTAGATTCCGGTTCTAAAATCGCGCCCATAACCATCACTCGCTCTATAATCGATATCTAAAACGGTGTACCCCAAATCGGTTAACAAATTATGAAACATGTATTCTCGTTGGTAAGTACTCCAATAATTGTGTGCGTTTTGCAAATAACCCGCGCCGTGCACAAAAATAACCGCCGCTTTGTTCTTGTTTTCTACTTTTGGTTGGTACAAACGGGCATAAACTGTCGTTCCATCTTCGGCTTTAAACGTAATGACTTCTGGTGTTTTCCAATTGTATTTTTTAAATTCAGCAGTTGTCGAAAACGTAATTTGTTTTAATTCGGCATTTGGTTTATTCGTTCCCACATACAATTCCCACGGTTTGTTTTTATACGAATAACGCACCAAAAGCGTTTTTTCATCGGGAGATAATTCCACTTCATAATTGCCATCTTTCGTTAGAATTTCGGGCATTTTTTTGGAAGCGATGTCTAATTTGTAGAAACTTCTGTTGCCGGGGTGCGTGGTGGTAGTGGTGATGTAAAATGATTTTTTATCGTTGGATAATGTTACTTCACGAACTTCCCAATTGCCTTTTGTTAACGCTTCTTTTTGTTTGGTTTTCAAATTATACGTGTACAAATGTGAAAACCCTGTTGCTTCCGATTGAAAATAAAACGTCGAATTATCAATGAACCCTAACGTACCGCCACTAAAACTATAACCCGGAATTCCTGGTCCGCCAATCCAAGCGTCGTCGTGTTGGTGCTCTAATTCGGTGATGGTTCCTGAAGCTACATCCAATTGCACGATCCAGCGGTGTTTGTTGTCTTGACTTCTGATTTCTAAAACCGCATTTTTTCCGTCTTGGCTGTACACCGGACTCATCATGACAATTGCGGTTTCATAATCCGATTTGCCTTTTAGATTTTCGTAGTCTTGATAATATTTTGGAGCGTCTTTGATTCCGGTTAAATGGGCAAACGAAACGTAATACGTAGTGTCTTTTGCTACATTGAAAATTCCGAATTTGTGTTTGCTTAAATTAGCTGTCGAAACTTTTGCACGTGCTTTATCACTTTGGGTAAACCCATCATTTGTAATAAAATTTTCAACATTAGTTGCAGTTTCAGTAGGATAATCCGAAAGTCGAAACGTTACAAATTTTCCATCGGGTGATGCTTTTACTTGTTCAACTACTGATTTATCAAAGAAAATTTCTTTTGGAAACTTCTCTTTTTTGGATTTGGATTGCGCTGCATACCAATCGTCTGCCTTTGCTTCATCGCGCACAAATTGAAACAACTCCTTTTGTTGGTCTTTCAAAAACGAATCTTCTGCTTTTGCTTTATTTTCTTTTCCCGATTTAAAATTGGTCAACATCACCATCGAAAAATCTTTGGTATTAAATTGGTATAGATTTCTGTTTTGCTGAAAAAATAGAATATCCGAATTGGTACTTCTTTGCACGGCACTAATTCGGTCAGCAGATTGGATGATTTTCTTAGTCTTTTTTGTGGATTTAGTATACGCATACAAAACGCCTTGATTGGTATAATACACCACATCATATTCTTTTTGCGTGGGCATGAAATCAATATCATAAACAGGGTTTGATGCCGTTACTTTTTGAGGTGTTTTTAACGAAGTATTCCAGAAATACGTGCTATTTCCTATTTCGTTATTCGGATTCCAATCGAATAAAACGGTTTCTCCATCGATAGACCAACGGTGATTTGAAGGTTGGTGCCCGATGAATTCGTCGCCTTTCATGATGTCTTCTAAACGAAGCTGTTGGGCCTGACCAAAAATGGTGAAAAGTAAGAGGAAGAAACCGCAGTATTTTTTCATTGGAAATAGTTTGATTCTTACAAATATACCAATAAAAGTAAATGCGGAAAAAAGGTTTTGTGAATTGAAGTGTTTTTGAGAATTTTTTTGGGGTAGGAATGGGATTCTGGGCTATCGGGGTTGATTCTTACAAATTTACCACACGATAGGATTAGCTTCGCTGAATTTCATTTCGTGCGGGAGCGGGGTTAATTTATTTAGATTATTATTTTATTTTATATGTTAGATTAAAAAATTAAATACTTTTTGTTTAACTTTTTTTAATTTTTATTAAACAAATTATTTAGCTTTGATTCAATTAATCAAAAAAAATATGAAAATATGAAAAACTTAATTCAAAAAATTACACTAGTTGTTTTATGTACTTTAGTAGTATCATGTGATAATGAGGACAACAATTCTCAAAAAACAATTACTGAAATTGCAGTTGCTAATCCAAATTTATCAATTTTAGTTACTGCTCTTAATCGTACAAACCTTGCAACCACTTTAGATGGTAGTGGACAATTTACTGTTTTTGCTCCAACAAATGACGCGTTTAACGCTTTTTTCGCTTCTCTTGGTAGTGGCGTTAATGTTAATAATGTAAACGAAGCTGTGCTTAAGTCAATTTTATTAAACCATGTTATAGGTTCAGAAATAATGAGTGCTGCAATTCCTTCTGCAACTTATGCTGCTACATTATCACCAATAAATTCATCCGTAAATGCTCCAACAATAAGTATGTTTGTCCAAAAGTCTGGGTCAAATGTTTTTATTAATGGAGGAACAGCAACTACTGGTGTAAAAGTTACTACTCCTGATGTAGACGCTAGTAATGGTGTAGTACATATCGTTAATGCGGTAATTCGTATTCCAACTGTAGTTGATCATGTTGTTGCTAACCCTGAATTTGATACCCTTCAGGCAGTTGTAACGAGTACTGGTGGTACTTTCGGAAATCAAAGTGCCGTATTAAGTGCTCTATCAGGCCTAACTGCTAGTGCTCCAGCGACATTATTTGCTCCTAATAATGCAGCTTTTACTGCAGCTACTACTGGAACAGGATTTGCTGTAGGTGCAACAGCACAGCAAGTTACAAAAGTATTACAATATCATGTGACAACTGCAGGAAATGTACGTTCAAATCAATTGACAAATAACCAAGTTATTCCTATGATAACCAGTCCAGTCCAAAATACAACTGTAATTCTTGGTACAGGCATTGTAGACATAAGAGATACTTCTAATACTCTCTCTAGAGTATTCCAAGCTAACATTCAAGCATCAAATGGGGTAATTCATGGAGTCAATAAAGTATTACGTCCAGTATTCAATTAATATTTTTTATTATTTGACTTATTCGTAAAATAAATTAATTAAACACTTGCTATATCATGCAAGTGTTTTTTTTACTTATTTTTAAAATACGACTAATGTGACAGCGCATTAATTGTTAATTTCAGATGAATAAAAAACTATTCTTCTGAAATATAAAACAAAAAAGTCCCGAATAAATCGGGACTTTCTTTAATATCTAAATTAAAATTAGTTATTCAAAGCTTCTGCTCCACCAACGATCTCAAGGATTTCGTTTGTAATAGCTGCTTGACGCGCTTTGTTGTATGTTAATTTTAATTGGTCTCTTAATTCTGTAGCGTTATCGGTTGCTTTATGCATTGCGGTCATACGCGCTCCGTGTTCTGCTGCAAATGAATCTCTAATCGATTTGTACAATTGTGTTTTTAATGATTTTGGAATCAAAGTCAACACAATTTCTTCTTTAGAAGGTTCAAAAATATAATCAGAAGCAACCACTTCACCACCCACAATTGGAGCTAAAGGTAAAAACTGTTGTGTTCTTACAATTTGAGTTGCCGCATTTTTAAATTCGTTGTACACGATTTCGATTTTATCATAATCGCCGGCAACAAATTTATCCATTAACTGTTGTGCAATGTCTGAAGCATTTTCAAACGTTAATTGGTCAAAAATAGTGTTTTGAACCTCAATTACGTTGTTTGTTTTGCGCAACACGTCGTTTCCTTTTTTACCAATAGCAAAAATATCTACTTGTTTTCCGGCATACGTATCTGCAACTAATTTAGCTTGTTTAATAACATTGGTATTGAACGCGCCACACAAACCTCTATTTGAAGTAATTGCCACGATAAGTACTTTTTTTACTTCTCTTTGAGCTGTAAAAGCACCACCTACTTCTCCTTCAAGGGTTGCACTTAAGTTTTGTAATAGTTCGGTTAGTTTTTCTGCATAAGGGCGCATTGCAGTAATTGCATCTTGTGCCTTTTTTAACTTTGCAGCAGAAACCATTTTCATCGCCGATGTAATTTGCATCGTAGATGAAACTGAAGTAATCCTATTACGTATTTCCTTTAAGTTTGCCATTTTGTTAATTTGTCAATGTGCCAATTTATCAATGTGCCAATTAATTGTCTAATTGACACATTGTCTAATTGACTAATTAATTATATTTCGCTGAAATTTCTTTCGCTACTTTTTCTAAAACGTCAGTGATGTTGTCATCAAACTTACCTGCTTTAAGCGCGTCTAATGTATCTCTGTGTTTAGCGTTTAAGTATTCTAAGAAATCTTTTTCAAATTCTTTAACTTTATCAACGGGTACATTACGCAACAAGTTTTTAGAACCTGCATAAATAATTGCCACCTGATCTTCAACTGTAAAAGGAGAGTTTAAACCTTGTTTTAAGATTTCAACGTTTCTTTTTCCTTTTTCAATTACGTTTAAAGTAACGGCATCTAAGTCAGAACCAAATTTTGCAAACGCTTCTAATTCACGGAATTGTGCTTGGTCTAATTTTAAAGTACCTGCTACTTTTTTCATGGATTTAATTTGTGCATTACCACCCACACGCGATACCGAAATACCTACGTTAATTGCAGGACGAACTCCCGAGTTGAATAAATCACCATCTAAGAAAATTTGTCCGTCTGTAATCGAAATTACGTTGGTTGGGATATAAGCAGAAACGTCACCCGCTTGTGTTTCGATAATTGGCAACGCTGTTAACGAACCACCGCCTTTAACGATTCCTTTGATAGAATCTGGTAAGTCGTTCATGTTTTTAGCGATTTCGTCGTTGTTAATTACTTTACAAGCTCTTTCCAATAAACGAGAGTGTAAGTAGAAAACGTCTCCAGGATATGCTTCACGTCCTGGTGGTCTTCTTAATAATAAAGATACCTCACGATATGCAACAGCTTGTTTTGATAAATCATCATAAACAATCAACGCTGGACGACCAGAATCTCTAAAATATTCACCAATTGCAGCACCTGCCATAGGAGCATATACTTGCATTGGAGCTGGATCAGAAGCGTTTGCAGCAACAATAACGGTATACGCCATGGCACCTTTTTCTTCTAACATTTTAGCGATTCCTGCTACAGTTGAAGCTTTTTGCCCAATTGCAACATATATACAGAATACAGGTTGACCTGCATCATAAAATTCTTTTTGATTTAAGATGGTATCAATACAAACGGTTGATTTACCCGTTTGACGGTCACCAATAACCAACTCACGTTGTCCACGACCTACAGGAATCATTGCATCAACTGCTTTTACTCCGGTTTGTAATGGTTCCGTTACGGGTTGACGGAAGATTACTCCAGGTGCTTTTCTTTCTAATGGCATCTCAAATAATTCGCCACCGATTGGCCCTTTACCATCAATTGGCTCTCCTAGTGTATTTACAACACGACCTACAACTTGTTCTCCTACTTTAAGAGAGGCAATACGTTGTGTTCTTTTTACTGTTGAACCTTCTTTGATTCCTGTTGAAGGTCCTAAAAGTACCACCCCAACATTGTCTTCTTCTAAGTTCAATACGATAGCCTCTAATCCGTTTTCGAATTGTACTAACTCTCCATATTGAGCGTTTGATAATCCGTAAACACGAGCGATACCGTCTCCAACTTGAAGTACTGTTCCAACTTCTTCTAACGATGCACCAGATTCAAAACCTGATAATTGTTGTTTTAATATTGCTGATATTTCAGCAGGTTTAATTTCAGCCATTGTGATATATCTTTAATGGGATATTAATTACTAAATTCTCTTTTTAAATTTTGCAATCTGTTTGCCACAGATGCATTGTATTGTTTGTCACCCATTCGTAAAATAAATCCTCCGATGATGGCTGGATCTACAATGTTTTGGATGGTAATATTTTTAGTTGAAAAGGTTGCAATTTTTGCTAATACTTTTGCTTCTAACTCTGCTGAAATTGGAAATGCAGTAGTTACTACCGCCGTTTCAATTCCGTTAAGTTCATCATGCAAAGCATTATATTGAATGGCAACATC
>NZ_JBILKB010000143.1:0-2793 GCF_044376915.1 Flavobacterium sp. | reverse complement strand
TGCCATCAACCATGGCTTCATGATTTGTGGCCGAAAACTGAATTTGATTGAAGGCAATTTCGGTTTTTTGGCGCAATAATTCGGTTTGCGAGGATGTAAAATTAGACACACCAAACGAACGAATTTTGCCCGACGCTTTTAGTTCTTCTACTGCTTCCGCAATTTCGTCCGCTTGCATTAAAGGGCTAGGGCGGTGCAAGAGCAAAACATCTAAATAGTCGGTTTGAAGATTTTTCAATGAATTTTCTACGGACCAAATGATATAGTCCGACGAGTACTCATAATGTTTAATTGTGTTTTGTGGTCGATTTTCAGACACATATTGAATGCCGCATTTTGAAATCAATTGGATTTTTTCGCGGTCAATTTTAGCATTAGCCCAAGCTTTTCCAAAACTAGCTTCGGTAGTATACCCCCCGTAAATATCGGCATGATCAAAAGTAGTAATCCCATTTTCAAAAAAAAGATGAATTAAGTGGTTCATTTCCTTAGTATTAAGGTTTTTATCCCAAACCCCCCAATTCATTACTCCGGCAATAATAGGTGATAATTGTATGGACATAGTCGACGTAATTTTTAAATTTTTCTTAAAATTATAAAAATAGAATCATAAAAGAGGCATAATTTCCCCTTTTTTTGTTGTTTTTTAACGCAACGTTAACAACGAATAACTAAAAAAAATTACAATTTGCACCGTTAAAAATTGTTGTTAATTTCAAAGTATCAATTAAAACCTAAAAATGGAAGAAAATACATCGACCCTAGACATTAGAGCCATTAACGAAAAGATAGAACGTGAAAGTGCTTTTATTGACTTGCTTACCATGGAAATGAACAAAGTAATTGTAGGTCAAAAACACATGGTAGAACGATTATTGATTGGATTATTAGGGCAAGGACACATCTTATTGGAAGGTGTCCCTGGGCTAGCAAAAACCTTAGCAATTAATACGCTTTCGCAAGCTGTTCATGGTTCGTTTAGCCGTATACAGTTTACGCCTGATTTATTGCCTGCTGATGTAGTAGGTACCATGATTTACAACATCAAACAAAATGATTTCACCATACGTAAAGGGCCTATTTTCGCCAATTTCGTTTTAGCCGATGAAATCAACCGAGCTCCCGCTAAAGTACAATCGGCATTATTGGAAGCCATGCAAGAAAAACAGGTAACTATTGGCGATGAAACCTTTAAGTTGGACAAACCCTTTTTAGTAATGGCTACTCAAAATCCCGTGGATCAAGAAGGAACGTATCCGTTGCCCGAAGCACAAGTAGACCGTTTCATGTTAAAAGTAGTTATTGATTATCCAAAAATGGACGATGAGCGTTTGGTAATTCGTCAAAATTTAAAAGGAGCCTTTGAAAAAGTAAACGAAGTAGTTTCTTTGGAACAAATATTAAAAGCACAAGAAGCGGTGCGTGAAGTGTATATGGACGAGAAAATCGAAAAGTACATTTTAGACATTATTTTTGCGACGCGTTATCCCGAAAAATACAAATTAGAAAATCTAAAACCGTTGATCAGTTTTGGTGCTTCGCCTCGTGGAAGTATCAACTTGGCAACAGCCGCAAAATGTTATGCATTTATCAAACGCAGAGGCTATGTTATTCCAGAAGATGTGCGCGCGGTAGTTTATGATGTACTGCGTCACAGAATCGGAATCACGTATGAAGCCGAAGCTGAGAATGTGACAACGGAAGACATCATTAGTAAAATTGTAAACGAAATCGAAGTGCCTTAATTTAGTTATCAGTGTTCAGTTATCAGTTAACCAACTGATGACAACTGACCACTAACCACTGACCACTGAAAAATGGATACCAAAGAAATTCTAAAGAAAGTTCGAAAAATTGAAATCAAAACCCGAAGATTGAGCGATCACATCTTTTCGGGAGAATACCACACATCTTTTAAGGGACGCGGAATGACCTTTTCGGAAGTGCGTCAATACCAGTACGGAGACGATGTGCGGGCGATTGATTGGAACGTAACGGCACGTTATAACGAACCCTTTGTTAAGGTGTTTGAAGAGGAGCGCGAATTGACGATGATGTTGGTTGTGGATATTTCGGGTTCGGAGAGTTTTGGTACAAAAAACCAACAGAAACGCGACATGATTACCGAAATTGCAGCCACATTGGCTTTTTCGGCCACTCAAAATAATGATAAAATTGGTTTGTTGTTGTTTTCCGATCAAATCGAATTGTATATTCCGCCTAAAAAAGGGAAATCACATGTCTTACGCATCATTCGCGAATTGATCGAATTTGAACCCAAAAGCAAAAAAACCGATTTGTCACATGCCTTAAAATATCTTTCGAGTGTGATGAAAAAGAAAGCAATCGTTTTTGTGATTTCCGATTTTATGGCAACATCTTACGAACACACCTTAAAAATTGCAGCAAAACGTCATGATGTTACAGGAATTAGGGTGTTTGATCAAAGAGAAGAATACCTCCCCAACATTGGAATTGTCAACCTGTTAGATGCTGAAACGGGAGAAACGTTACTGGTTGATACCCAATCAAAAAAGGTGCGACAAAATTATGAAAAGCACTACCTTGAGAACGTTTCTTATTTTAAAGATATTTTTTCAAAATGTGGTGCCGGCACCATAAGTTCCAGAGTAGATGAAAGTTATGTGACCAAATTATTAGGCTATTTTAAAGCGAGAAATTAAGAAAAATGAGAAAGACGATTTACTTACATATTGCTTTACTTTTTGGGGTTTTTGGGTTTTCCCAAAAAATCACTACTTCTATTGATTCTTCACAAATAAAGATTGGATC
>NZ_JBILKB010000142.1:0-2794 GCF_044376915.1 Flavobacterium sp. | reverse complement strand
CCAAATTTTAAGGTTTATATTGATATTTTTTGCTGCACTCATACTATTTTATTTGTAATTTCTAGCTGCGATTTTTATAAACTCGTATTTCAATTCTTCTTTATGAAGTTCTTCTTTTGTAATATCGTCTCCTTTGTATTCCCAAGCTCCTACGAATGAGAAATTCTCATCATCACGAAGTGTTTCGCCTTCAGCATCTTGGTATTCTTCACGGAAATGACCTCCACAAGATTCCTTACGTTGTAAAGCATCCATCGCCATTAACTGACCTAAATCAATTAAGTCGGCAACTCTTAGTGCTTTTTCTAATTGAGGATTCAACTCTTCATTGCTTCCTGGAACATTTACATCGCGGTAAAAATCTTCTTTCAATTGAGCGATTTCAGCGATTGCTTCTGTTAATCCTTTTTCATTTCTACCCATTCCCACTTTATTCCACATGATCAAACCTAATTTTTTGTGGAAATAATCTACCGATTTCGTACCGTTATTATTCAAAAACTTACTGATCGAATCTTTAACTCGTGCTTCAGCTTCTTCAAATTCTGGTGCATCAGTGGCGATTTTACCCGTTCTAATTTCATCCGCTAAGTAATTTGAAATGGTATACGGCAATACGAAATAACCGTCTGCCAAACCTTGCATTAAAGCAGAAGCACCTAAACGGTTTGCACCGTGATCCGAGAAATTCGCCTCACCGGCAACAAAACAACCTGGAATCGAAGATTGTAAGTTGTAATCTACCCATACTCCACCCATAGTGTAATGTACCGCTGGATAAATTTTCATCGGTGTTTCGTATGGATTTTCATCGGTAATTTTTTGATACATGGTAAATAAATTACCGTATTTTTCTTTTAACCATTGCTTCCCGTATGCCGTAATCTCTTCAGGCGTTGGGTTGTGGTTTCCTTTTGCATAGGCAGCTTGTTTCCCTTTTGTTTGTATTTCAGTTGAGAAATCTAAGAAAACGCCTTCATTAGTATCGTTTGATTCAATTCCTCTTCCTTCATCACACACCTCTTTAGCCGCTCTTGAGGAGATATCTCTTGGTGCTAAGTTTCCAAAAGATGGGTATTTTCTTTCTAAATAATAATCTCTGTCTGCTTCAGCGATATCGGCAGGTTTTAATTTACCTTCTCTTACGGCAGCTGCGTCTTCTTTTGTTTTAGGAACCCAAATACGTCCCGAATTTCGTAACGATTCCGACATCAAGGTTAGCTTTGCCTGATTGGTTCCATGAACTGGAATACACGTTGGGTGAATTTGCACATAGCAAGGATTCGCAAATAAAGCCCCTTGTTTGTGTACTTTCCATGCGGCTGTTACGTTACTTCCCATGGCATTTGTTGAAAGGAAATATACGTTTCCATACCCTCCAGAAGCGATAACCACAGCATGCGCTGAATGTCTTTCAATGGCTCCAGTTACTAAGTTACGGGCGATGATTCCGCGTGCTTTCCCATCTACTTTTACCAAATCCAACATTTCGTGACGGTTGTACATTTTAACACGACCTAATCCGATTTGTCTCGATAAAGCAGAGTATGCTCCTAACAATAATTGTTGTCCGGTTTGTCCGGCTGCGTAGAACGTACGTTGTACTTGTGTTCCACCAAACGAACGGTTGTCTAACATTCCCCCATATTCACGGGCAAAAGGAACACCTTGAGCCACACATTGGTCGATGATATTTCCTGAAACTTCTGCCAAACGGTGTACATTTGCTTCACGCGCACGGTAGTCACCTCCTTTAATGGTATCGTAGAAAAGACGGTACACACTGTCACCATCATTTTGGTAATTTTTTGCGGCATTAATTCCTCCTTGAGCAGCAATTGAATGCGCACGTCGTGGAGAATCTTGAAAACAAAATGCTTTTACATTGTATCCCATTTCTCCTAAAGAGGCAGCAGCCGAAGCCCCTGCTAAACCTGTCCCAACTACAATAATATCGATTTTTGGTCGGTTATTAGGTGCAACTAGTTTCAAATGGTTTTTATGATCGGTCCATTTGTCTTTTAATGGACCCGCTGGTATTTTAGAATCTAACTTCATAATATATACTGATGTTGATTATTTTTTAAAGTGTAAGATAACTGGAATAATTGCAAACAATAGTGGTACTACAATTGCAAATGCTCTTCCGAAAAACTTGATGGCTGGTGTTAATTTTGAACTGTTCACGCCCAAAGATTGGAAAGCACTTTGAAAGCCATGCCACAAGTGAAATGCTAGAGCAAACATGGCTAAAACATAACCAATAGTAAAATACAATCCATATTTAGCATCTTTAAAAAAGTCGATCGTAAGCTTGTATAAATCTTTATAAAGATCGGCTGTTTTAACATCGGCTTGACTAAAATATAACTCGGTTCTATTTTTGATAATCAATTGTTTTGGCATCTCTCCTTGAGCAGTTTTATCTCCTTCTTTAGCTACTTGCTCGACCGGAAAATACTGTCCAACTTGCGTTCCAACATAAAATTTTTGTTTTTGTCCTTGTACTTCAATGGTTTTTGTCATTAAAGGCATGTTTTTGTCAAAATGCATTTTTGCCCAAAAATTAACCATGTGAGTGGCAATAAATACTAAAATAAGTGTCCCTAAAACTGCCATGTTTCTTGACGCTAAACTACTGGAAGAACCATCTGTTTTTGCGTAACCAACTGGACGCGCTTTTTTGTTTTGAACCGTTAAAGCAATTCCATCGATAGCGTGGAATAAAATAGAAATGTACGTTAAGTAAGAAAGTAATTTTACTGCCGGATTGGAAGTCATAAATAACGCATAC
>NZ_JBILKB010000075.1:0-8765 GCF_044376915.1 Flavobacterium sp. | reverse complement strand
CTACAAGTTTTACAATGTTTGGAAATAATCCTGGGACAATTTCAAGCGGTTTTAATGGTCATTGTCCAGAGCTGATTACGTTTACAACAAACATAAATACTTCTGACAGACAGATAATGGAAAGAAGTCAAGGTGCATATTATAATGTAACGGTTCAATAAAAGATTTAATAGTATAAATCGTCAACTAATTTGGTAAAAAACTTAGAGCGTATTTTCACAATCAAAAATGTCGAACTCTTAAAATGAACGACTTCTTGCTTTAAATGCTGCTGAAAGACAATGAGTTAGCAGAAAAAAAAAGAGGACAAATCCTTGAAAAATTGGACTTGTCCTCTTGGGTGGAGTCGGAGAGAATCGAACTCTCGTCCAAACAAGCAATCAAAAAGGGTTCTACACGCTTAGTTTCCTCTTGAGTTTTCGACCAAAAGCAAGGCTGGAAACGGCCACTTTTAGCTTAGCTTTATCCGTGTCAGAAAGGATTCAAAACATTACCTTTCCTAGGTTTACTTTTACGGTTCCCCTATGTCAAACGCCATAAACCAGGGCTGTTGAGGGGAATCTAGCTTTCCGACCTGGTCGGAACTAGGCAAATCTTACTATAATTCAGATTAAGCAGCTAAAGCGTAATTATTTTCGCCGTTTATAGGTGTGTACATTTGGATTTACGAGCTAAACATACAATGCTCGACGTGCTTACTAATCAATTCCACTCGCTGTCAAAACCAGTCGACCCCAGTAGTTTCTGCAATAGAAAGTTTCGCAAAAATACTAGGAATAGTTCAATAAAAAAAAACATTGTGTCGCTTTCTGTAAAATGTTATATTTGTAACATAAACTAAATTATTAGTTATAATAGTATATACATGAAATTTGGACTCCTTAAAGAAAGAAAAACACCGCCCGATCGCCGCGTGGTTTTTACACCTGATGAACTCCTTCACTTACAATCTACTTTCCCGGAGGTAGCACTTTATGTCGAAAGTTCAGACATTCGTGTATTTTCCGACGATCAGTATCAATCCTTGGGTTTTTCTGTCGTGGAGGATGTAACCCATTGTGATGTGCTTTTTGGAGTAAAAGAAGTGCCAGTAGAGGCCTTGATTCCCAATAAAAAATATTTTTTCTTTTCGCATACCATAAAAAAGCAACCCTACAACAGAAAATTATTACAAGCAGTCTTGGAAAAGAATATCGAATTGTATGATCATGAAACCATTGTTGATACTAACAACCAACGTTTAATTGGTTTTGGTCGCTATGCCGGAATTGTAGGTGCTTATAATGGCATTAGAGCATTCGGAATCAAATATGATTTGTTTACTTTGGCCAAAGCCGAAACCTTAAACAGTCAAGAAGAATTAATTACCCGATTGAAACGCCAAATTTTACCCAATATCAAAATTGTATTGACGGGTCATGGTAAAGTAGGGATGGGCGCTAAAGAAATGCTAGACGGCATGAAAATAAAACAAGTGGCCGTCGATGATTTTCTTACCAAAAACTATTCAGAGCCCGTGTATACGCAAATTGATGTGATGGATTATAATAAAAGAGCAGACGGAACGCCAAGTTCAAAAGCTGATTTTTATGTCAATCCGTCGGCTTATACTTCCGATTTTGGTCGCTTTTCAAAAGTAGCCGATTTGTTTATGGCCGGTCATTTTCATGGAAATGGTGCTCCCGATATACTCACACGCGAAATGTTGCAAGCCCCCGACAATAAAATACAATTGGTGGCTGATATTTCTTGTGATGTAGATGGACCTATAGCATGTACTCTAAAAGCGTCTACCATTGCTGAACCTTTTTTTGGCTATTTGCCTAGCGAACACAAAGAAGTAGCCTACACACACCCGGCTTCAATTATGGTCATGTCTGTCGATAATTTGCCTTGTGAATTACCAAAAGATGCTAGTGAAGGCTTCGGAAAAATGTTTATGCAACATGTGATCCCAGCATTTTTCAACGGCGATAAAGACGGAATTTTGCAACGAGCTAAAATGACTGAGAAGGGTAAATTAACACCTAAATTTGCCTATTTACAAGACTACGTCGATGGGAAATAAGATTTTTTATTTTTGTGTTTGATGCGAGGGAGCGAAACAACTCAAACGTTTTCGTTAATAACTATGAGGCAATCTTGTTGTTTGCATTCAAGTTAAAGTCTATTTTTATGCTTTAATTGATTTTTGTAAATATCAAAATCTTCAAATACGAGTTACATGAAAAAATTTATACTTGGTTTTATTGTTTGTTTTGGAATAAGCAGTTGGGGTCAAGAAATCCAGTCGCCTTCAAAAAAAATTAGTGTTTCTTTTTCTCTTACTTCAGAAGGGAAACCCGCCTATCAGGTTTCTTATTTGAATCAAAAAATTGTAGAAGAAAGTGAATTAGGAATCGCATTAAAAAACAATGTAGCCCTCGATCATGGGTTTTCGCTAATCGATCGAGTAACAACAACGGTTAATGAATCTTGGCAACCGGTTCTAGGAGAACAGGCTACCATTCAAAATGTGTATAACCAAATTACCTATTATTTACTTCAAAAGGAAACCAACCGAAAACTCAACATCATTTTTAGAGTGTACGACGAAGGGGTAGCGTTCCGGTATGATATTCCCAAACAATCTAATTTGAACTATTTTGTGGTATCCGACGAGAAAACCCATTTTAACTTACTAGAAAATCACAAAGCATTTTGGATACCAGGGGATTATGACAGTCAAGAATATGCGTATAACGAAACAAATTTATCCGAAATCGACAATTCCAAATTAGACATGAACAATGGTATCGGAGTAAAGTCTATTGCGAGTCCGTATCGTGTACAATCGCCTTTAATGCTAAAATCACCATCCGGAATTTATATCAATATTTTTGAAGCTGCCGTAGTCAATTATCCCGTAATGCATTTGGATGTAGATCCAAAGAAATTTGATTTGAAGTCAGATTTGGTTCCCAATGCCATTGGAGATAAGGCTTATTTGCAAGCGCCTTGTGCTTCTCCTTGGCGAACCATCATGATTTCAAATGATGCGCGTGATATTGTGGGTTCTAAAATGATACTCAATTTAAATGAGCCTTCAAAAATTACAGATACTTCTTGGATCAAACCAATGAAATACGTGGGTATTTGGTGGGAAATGCACATCGGAAAAGCTACTTGGGATTATGCAGGGAGTCAAAACGCACAAAATGCAGCTGATGGGCAATTGAAACCTTCAGGAAAACACGGAGCTACCACTGCCAATACCAAACGTTACATTGATTTTGCAGCAAAGCATGGTTTTGATGGTGTTTTAGTTGAAGGATGGAATGCAGGTTGGGAAGACTGGTTTGGCAATTGGAAAGAAAATGTATTCGATTTTAGTACACCGTATCCCGATTTTAATTTAAAAGAAGTCAATGATTATGCCAAAGCGAAAGGCATAAAAATGATTATGCACCACGAAACATCTGGGTCTGTGGCCAATTATGAGCGTCATTTAGACCGTGCTTTCGAATTGATGCAGCAGTATGGATATCCGGCAGTGAAATCGGGTTATGTGGGAAAAATTATTCCACGTGGAGAATATCATGACGGACAAACAATGGTCAATCATTATAATTTTGTAGCACAACGCGCTGCCGATTATAAGTTAATGGTTAACTCGCACGAAAGTTCGAGACCCACAGGTTACAGCCGAACGTATCCCAATTATATTGCTGCCGAAGCAGCACGTGGAAACGAGTTTAATGCGTGGTCTGTAGGAAATCCGCCAATGCATGAAACCATTCTTCCGTTCACCCGATTGTTAGGTGGACCAATGGATTATACCCCCGGTATTTTTGAAATTAAAATGAACATTTACGATCCGGCAAAGAAGGAGCAGGTGCATACTACATTGGCAAAACAGTTAGCGTTATATGTTACACTATATTCACCGTTACAAATGGCTGCCGATTTGCCCGAGAATTATGAAAAATATATAGATGCCTTTCAATTTATTAAAGATGTGGCTGTAGATTGGGATCAATCGTATTATTTGGAAGCAGAACCTGGAGATTATGTAACTGTTGCTCGTAAAACAAAAGGGAAAGACGAATGGTTTTTGGGCGCTATCACCGATGAAAATCCACGAAAAACGGTACTTAAATTAAATTTTTTGACACCAGGTAAAAAATATAAAGCCACTATTTATGAGGATGGAAAAGACGCCCATTGGGAAAAAAATCCGAAATCATATGCTATAAAAACTATACAAGTGACTTCTGAATCAAAAATTAAGCTAAATTTGGCTAATGGGGGTGGGACAGCTATTAGTTTCATACCCATAAAATAAACGAATTTAAACCAAACCAATTAAACTAAAAATTATGAGTACAAACCAAATTAAAACGAACTGGGCACAGTTTATTCCTTTAGTAACTGTTTTCTTCTTTTGGGGATTCGTTGCAGCAAGTAACGATATATTAATTCCTGTATTTAAAAAAGCTTTTGATTTGACCCAAGTTCAAAGTCAATTAGTGTCATTAGCCTTTTACATTGCGTACACCGTTGGATCGTTACTGTATCTTTTGATTTCGTATCTTACCAAAGGAGATTTAATCAATAGATTAGGATATAAAAATTCATTGGCCTTAGGCTTAGCCATTTCTGCTTTAGGTACATTATTGTTTTATCCTGCAGCCAATACGGGGTCGTTTACATTAATGTTATCGGGATTATTTATTGTGGCTCTTGGATTTTCATTACAACAAACGGTTGCCAATCCATTAGCAATTGCATTGGGTCCAATAACTACTGGATCGCAACGATTAACACTTGCCGGTGGAATCAATAACTTAGGAACGACTATTGGACCATTAATTGTTAGTTTTGCTATTTTCGGTTCGGCAACTTCTGGCAATACTGATATGAGTATTGAAAGTGTTAAAACGCCTTACTTGATTTTAGGTGCTGCTTTCTTATTAGTGGCCATATTGCTTAAGTTTTCTTCTTTACCCGACAAGCCTCAAGCTATCGTAGAATCTGAAGATGAGAAAGCAGCGACTAGAAGTTCGGCATTAAAGTATCCTCAATTGATTTTAGGTATGATTGCTATATTTGTTTATGTTGGGGTAGAAGTATCTACTGCCAGTAACTTGCCTGCTTACATGGAGAAAAACTTAGGATTTTTAACGAAAGATATTGCACCTTACATTTCATTATATTGGGCCAGTTTAATGATTGGTCGCTGGACAGGAGCTGTAGAGGCTTTCACGGATCAGATGAATTTGCAAAAAATATTACGATTTATTGCACCTTATTTAGCATTTGGAGTTTTCTTATTTGTGAATGCAATTGCTAAACACGATTTGACACCTTTTTATATTTATGCAGTAATCATTTTGGTATTGATTTTGGCTGATATAGCGAGTAAAGGTAATCCAGCTAGAATGTTGCTGATTTTTTCATCACTAGGTATTGTAGCATTGATTGTAGGTATGGTAACAGATGGTATGGTAAGTGTATACGCCTTTACAAGTGTTGGTTTATTTTGTAGTACGCTTTGGCCTTGTATTTTTACATTAGCCGTAAGTGGTTTAGGTAAGCATACGAGTCAAGGTAGTAGTTTTTTAATCATGATGATTATGGGGGGTGGCTTTGTAAGTTTACTGCAAGGTTATATCGCCGATATTTCTACCATTCAAACCAGTTACATTGTTGGCGTATTATGTTTTGCTTACTTAGCTTTCTACGCATGGAAAGTTTCTGGAATATTGAAAAGTCAAGGCATTAGTTTTGATAAGAAAGTAAGTGGAGGACACTAATCAGAATATCTAATAAATAAAAAAACGTCTCAATTGTATTGAGACGTTTTTTTTATAATAATGGAGAAGCTTTAAGGATTCTAAATTAGATTCTAAAAATTCCACCAATAGCTATGATTCGTTGCAAAAACCAAAAATGTTGTTCGGCTTTGTCGGCCGTATTATTAGTAGTTCTGATATCGTTCATGTCAATATATCCGCCTTTTAATTCGGTTTGTATAAAGAAATGCTTGAAAAAAGTAAAGTTTAATCCCACTTTTGCTGCCACGCCATATCCTGCAATATGAAATTGGTCATAGCGCTCTTTGTTTAATAATTTGGTATTGGTTTTTGGAAACAATACACCCGCTCCAATGCCTTCTGTGATATTAATTTGAAACGTATCGGTATTGGGTAAGTGAAGCAATTTAGACAAGTCGTCCACACGAGAAAATTCGGTATTCACGTAGTTCAAACCGTCGGTATGTTCAAAGGTTAAGAAATTTTCGTCTAAGGTTAATGTATTGGCTGTTGGGTTTTCATTATACGTACCCGCATTTGGATAGTAGCCTGAATAGTTTACCGTTCTATCGTTGTACATTACATATTTCATATGGTCAACGCCAATAGAGATGTTGTAATGATCGGTAATGAAATACCCCAATCTAAAATTAGTCTGAGGAATGGTCATTCGCGCCGGATTGATATAATCACAATGCCATCCTTTTGGTTTGTCATGCGCTGCAACGTCATAAAGGGTGAAATCATAATCGGCCCCTTTGAAACGAATGTCGGAGCGTGAATAGGATTCGCGGTTTCCACCCCAAAAAATATAAAATTTACCTTTGTTAGTACTCGTGTATTTTTCAGGATTTCCAACTGTTTCTTGCGAAAAGGCGTACTGTGAAAAAGCACAAAAAGTTAGTACAACCATTAAAAATGGATGTTTCATTAGAAGTATATAAATTAAAATTGATTTACGGTTTTGCGAAGCGCAACAAGTTTGGTCATTAAACCTTCAAAATAGTCTAAGTGCAACATATTGGCACCATCACTTTTTGCATTCGAAGGATCAAAGTGTGTTTCGATAAAAATTCCGTCAACACCAACAGCAATTCCTGCTTTGGCAATGGTTTCAATCATGTCGGGACGACCACCTGTTACTCCAGTCATTTGATTGGGTTGTTGTAACGAATGGGTTACATCTAATACTGTTGATGCAAATTGCTGCATGGTTGGAATTCCTCTAAAATCAACAATCATGTCTTGGTAGCCAAACATTGTTCCTCTGTCGGTTACCATAATGTTTTCATTCTGGCAATCTAATACTTTTTGAACAGCATGTTTCATGCTTTCCGGACTCATGAATTGGCCTTTTTTTAGGTTTACTGTTTTTCCTGTTTTTGCAGCTGCAACTACTAAATCTGTTTGACGCACTAAAAATGCGGGTATTTGTAAGACATCTACATATTCTGAGGCCATAGCAGCATCCTCATTGGTATGAATATCGGTTACTGTGGGCACACCAAATTCTTTAGAAACCTTTTGTAATATTTTCAAAGCTTTTTCATCACCAATTCCTGAAAAGCTATCAATTCGAGAACGATTCGCTTTTTTAAACGATCCTTTAAAAACATATGGAATTTCTAATTTATCTGTAACACTAACTAGTTTTTCAGCAATGCGTAGGGCCATTTCTTCTCCTTCAATAGCGCAAGGGCCTGCCAATAAAAAAAAGTTACCACTTGTTGTATGTTTAATTTGTGGAATGTTTTGTAAATTCATTTGTGTAGTTTTTGAAGTTGCAAAGATAAAAATAAAAACCTTCTAAACAGCAGTTTAAAAGGTTACTTATGTTACACAACAATAATTTTGTTAGTATTGTTTACTTGTTGGATTTTTTTTTATCGTTAATCCTTTTGGGCAAAGTATTTTTCCTTTTTCAAACGTGTTAAAATACATCGTTAATTTTTTTGTGGTCCCTGCTATAATAACTTCATAAACTCCAATAGTTCCAGCACCCATTGTGGTATTTTTAGTTGGAAAAGGGCAGCATGTGTCTACTTTTTTGAAACTGATTTTCTCTCCATTCGGACCTTCTAATGCATTAAAATAATACGTTAGGTTTATTAATTCTTGATTTTCATGTATGAAGCCAATATTTACAGGATAATCAGGATCAAAACCATACGTATTGTCTGTTGCATATTCTGTTAATAGATACATTTCGTTAGCAAATGCAGGCCTTTTAGCCGTAGGATCAATATTTTTAAGTGTCGATTTTGTACTGACACAACTGATGAAAAATACAAACAAACAGGTTAACATTAAATACTTCATCGTAATTTTATTTTGTTGATTCAATAGATTTTGATTGAATGAGGTAAGCAACAATCGCGCCAATTACAACGCCAAAGGAAAGTCCATCCGAAATATTTTTCCAAATGGAACTGGTTAAGGTGGTGTATTCTTTGGCTTCAGTAAGCGTTAGTTTTTTTTGACTTACGGTATAGTTAATGGTGTTTTTAAGAAAATCCGGACTGATGATTTCATGGATGACGAATTGTGTAATCGGACTAAAAAACACAATAATAAAGGAAATAATGATAGCTGAAATCATACCTTGTTTCCAACTCATTTGATCTTGATAGTATTTTTTTTTCTTTTCTATGAGTGCCAATAGGTACAAAATAAAGGTTGGGAAAATATACAACAAGTTAAAAACGGGTTGCCATTTGATATTGATATCGTGATAGCCCATTTCTTTTTCTAAAGTCATCCAAGCCAAAAAGAGGAGTATGGAAATGAGGGCCCATTTGATTTCGATTGCAAATTTTTTCATCCTGAAAGAGTATATTGATTATCCAAAATTAGCCTATTTAACAACAAGTGTTACAAAAACCAATCTTAATTTCTATTTTTGTACAAATTTGCAAAAAAATATGGAAATAATTTATGGAACATGGCATTGGTCTATTTCAGGTTTTTTAA
>NZ_JBILKB010000018.1:0-28417 GCF_044376915.1 Flavobacterium sp. | reverse complement strand
TCTAACGATGCACCAGATTCAAAACCTGATAATTGTTGTTTTAATATTGCTGATATTTCAGCAGGTTTAATTTCAGCCATTGTGATATATCTTTAATGGGATATTAATTATTAAATTCTCTTTTTAAATTTTGCAATCTGTTTGCCACAGATGCATTGTATTGTTTGTCACCAATTCGTAAAATAAATCCTCCGATGATGGCTGGATCTACAATATTTTGTATGGTAATATTTTTAGTTGAAAAGGTTGCAATTTTTGCTAATACTTTAGTTTCTAACTCGGTTGTGATTGGAAATGCAGTAGTTACTACCGCCGTTTCAATTCCGTTAAGTTCATCATGCAAAGCATTATATTGAATGGCAACATCTTGCAATAACTCAAATCTTTTATTCACTAAAAGCAATTGAAACAAGCTTTTTGTTTCTTTTTGAGCAGAAGCAAAAATTTCAGTTACAGAAGAAAATTTAATTTCTCCTTTCACTACCGGACTGTGCAAAAATTCTTTCAATTCGGCACTGTCTTTAATTGCGTTTACAATTGAAGTCATGTCTGCATTTACAGCAGCTGCGTTATTGTTGTCTTTTGCAACGTCTAAAATAGCTTTAGCGTATCGTATTGCTGCTCTAGTTCCTGCCATGATCTTAGTTTAATTTTGCATCACCTAACATTTTCTCAACCAATTTAGTTTGAGCTTCTTTGTTAGATAATTCGTCTTGTAACAATTTCTCAGCAATTTCTAATGACAAAGAAGAAACTTGATTTTTCAATTCTGCCATTGCTGCATTTTTTTCGCTTTCGATTGATGCTTTTGCTTGATCAATCATTTTTTCACCTTGTGCTTGTGCTTCAGATTTGGCATCAGCAATCATTTTTTCTTTGATTTCTCTTGCTTCTTTAATCATTAAATCTCTTTCAGCTCTAGCCTCTGCTAATAATTTTTCGTTATCAGCTTTTAGGTTTTGCATGTCTTTTTTAGCATTTTCTGCTGCTAATAAAGCATTTTTTATTCCTTCTTCTCTTTCATTAACTGCGTCAAGAATAGGTTTCCAAGCGAATTTTTTCATCAAGAAAACTAAACCTACGAAAATTACTAATAACCAAAAGAATAAACCTAATTGAAATTGTTCTATTAATTTTTCCATTATATAAAACTCTATTTAATACATTTTAATTTTTAAAAACTACAGTTACAACCAACCGTTATAACTGTAGTAATTTTTTTGATTTACTAAGATGCGAATAACGCAGCGAAACCAATACCTTCAATAAGCGCTGCTGCAATCAACATAGCTGTTTGAATTTTTCCTGAAGCTTCTGGTTGACGTGCGATAGCGTCCATTGCTGATCCACCAATTTTACCAATACCTAAACCGGCACCGATAACGATTAAACCTGCTCCTACAATGTTTGGAATAGTCATAATATATATATTTAATTAAACATTCAATTTATTTGCCAGTTAACTTGCTGGCTACTCACTTAAAAGTCACTAGGACATTATTAATGATGTTCGTCCCCTTCATGATGATGTTCTTCGTTTCCAGCTCCAAAATATAAAGCAGACAACATCGTGAAAATATAAGCTTGCAATGCCGCAACTAAAATTTCTAATAGTGATAATGCAAAAGCTAAGAAAAACGACAAACTACTTCCTAACCAATTTTTGAAAATAAACATCAAACCAATAATACTCATCAAAACAACGTGTCCTGCAACAATATTGGCATACAAACGAATCATTAACGAAAAAGGCTTGATAATTGTTCCTAATAACTCTATGGGAGCCAAAATAATTTTCATTGGAGTGGGTACACCAGGCATCCAAAAAATGTGTCCCCAATAATTTTTGTTAGCTGTAAAAGTTGTTATTAAATAGGTAATTATTGCTAAACAAGCTGTAACAGCAATATTACCTGTAACATTTACACCTAGTGGTGTTAATCCAAACATATTTAAAAACCAAATAAAGAAAAAGATAGTCAATAAATAACTCATATATTTCTTGTAGTTTTTACCAATATTTGGAATTGCAATATCGTCTCTTATGTATAAAATAATTGGCTCAAAAAATCTTCCAGCGCCTTTTGCAATTCCTCCGTTTTTAGCATATGATTTTGCTAGATTTGTAAACAAAAAGAACATAATAACACCCACCAAAAGCATCATAAATACACTTTTAGTAATTGAAAAATCTAATGGTTTTGCATTAGTTGCATGGTGATGCTCATCAAGTTTTACTTGTTCATCAGCACCCCCAATTTTATAAATTTTATTGTGATATAATCTGTAATAATTCCCATTGCTTTCAGCTGCCTCTTCTCCATGGTGAAATTTAGAAGAAGAAAAAACATTCAAACCATTATCCCATACAATCACAGGTAATGGAAAACCAATATGGTGCTCTTTTCCAGCATCATCTTTCCAAGAAAATAAATTAAAATCGTAAGAATCTAACAAGTGATGATTGATGTACTCTTTGATTTCAGTTTTTAAATCTTTTGGCGTTTCTGCATGTTCCTCATGTGTTGCTGCTGCTTTTGTTGTGTGAGCAGCTTCTACATGAACAGCAGTTGAGTCTTGGCTTGGATTTGCAATACTAATTAATGGCAAAAAAGCTATCAATGTAGCGGCTATAATCTGGAGTGGTTTTTTTGAAATCACCATATCTTTTGTAAACTTAAACTATGAGGTTTATAAAATTTGGTGCAAAGGTACATTTTTTCTTTATATTCCAAATTATATTATTGCGTTTTTTTGACTATTTTTTATTCAAAATTTTAGCAACTAAGATTGTTTCTATCAGAAGAAATAGAATGAAAATGATGAAAAAGTTAATTTTTTCAATTTTATTATCTTCGATAAGAAGAATTGGCCTTACTAAAAAGTACGCAACAACCATTTTTATACTCGTTGCAATCATAAAAACCATTCCGGTATTATCGAAGTTTTTTTCTGAAATTTTGGTAACTATTATTAATATTGCTGCCGAAAGCATAAAAAATAACCCATAAAGTAGAGGAATTGAATAATAAAAATTTGCTCCTTTTCCGGTTATTAAATTGGCATTGAAAAGCATCACATGAATAATAAAAATAGGTAAAGCCACAAAAATTAGCTTTTTTAGGATTCCAATACTATTTATCATTTTTATTCATTTGATTTACTAGTCTAATAACATTATAAAGTGCAATGAAAACACCTATAATCGTTAGTCCTTTTGTGTAACTATTGGTTGCATTTTTATAGGTTTCGTCCAACCATTTACCAAAATAGGAAAACACAAAAATTACAATTCCCATTTGGATAGGAATATTAATTAAGGCTAGCCATTTATTGAATTGATTTTTGTTGTTAGCCATTTATTTTGGGTCTTAAATCGATTTTATCTAATTCTTGCCTTACTATTTTTTGGATTCGTTGAATTCGAAATTATAAATTTCTCATTTAACTCATAACTTATTTATTTTCTTTTTGAATTCGTTGAATTCGAAATTATAAATTTCTCATTTCACAGCTGGCTTCAAAAGTTGCGCCAGGTTCAACGGCAAGTTTCCCCACAATTACTTCACCTGTGATATGGGCTTTTGACTTAACATTTAAAAGGCCTTCCGCTTGTAATTTCCCAGAAAATTTTCCTTCAATATCAATACTTTTACATACTATATCTCCCAAAACAGCTCCCGTTGGACCAATGACAATTTTGCCTTCGGAAGTGAAATTTCCAGTTAATGTTCCGTCTAATCTAAAATCGGCTTTGGTAATAATATCGCCATTGATGGAAGTTCCTTCAACAATTCTATTTGTTTTTCCTAATAGATGATCTTGGTTATTCACTTTATCAAACATTTTGAGGCGATTTATGAGTTATTATTGCGATAATTTTAGCCATTCTTGAAATTGTTTCTTCATTTGAATTATTTTATAGTCTTCTGAAGAAACAATATAGACCGTGTCTTTTATTTTGTAATTTTTATGTTCTTTCAACAACGACAAAATCGCCTGAGCCGATTCTTTAGAACTAAAGCCATGGATTACAATAAAATCATCCGTTAGGGTATACAAATCCGAAGACAATTTGAGCGCTACGGCATTGGCATCTTTCAAATATTTCTCAATTTTATCGGTTAAATTTTTTACGTCATGGGAATGAGGGAATGCCTTTGGAAATACAATTTTCCATTCGGATTCTGAGTCTTTAGAAAAGGTAAGTGCTTCTAATTTTGGCATATCTGATGCCAACAACTGTTCGGCTTGCTTGCCTTCTTCTACATTAGGATATGTTAATGCAACAAAGTTTAATGCTTTTTTATAGGCATCAATTCCTTCTAAACGAGCAATAAGTTTGGCTTTAAGTAACTCAAATTTTGCCACTGACTCTTCGCCTGTAAAACGCTGAATGAAATCGTCTATTTCAGAAAAAAGGTCACGCAATTCGCCTTTTTCAAATCTTTTATATAAAACATTGTAAGCCAATTCTGGGTGAGTATCGTCTGTCACTTCTACGCTTGGATTTCTAATGATTTCGGCGTAACGACTGTTAGGATATTCGCTTAAAATTTGTGCCTTCATGAGCTCGGCCTTTGCCGGAGCAATTAGTTGGTAAATTTTATACAAATTGTACTTCGCTGGAAGCACCAATCGTTCTTCAGGATTGTTTTTTAGTAATTGTTCCAATCGTGCGGCAGCCAACTCATTTTCTTTGAATTTTTCTTTATAAATAAGCCCTAATTGATAGTATGCAAAATTTCGCGCTTTAGCTAAACTGTCTATAAATTTGGTTTCCGTGGGGAGTTGTTTAAGATAATTGGCAACCGTATATTTTGGCTCTTCAGTTTTTGCAACTGCATCCGATTTTTTCTCCGCTTCTGCCACATTTTCTTTTTCTCCATCGGAAGAAGCAACCTCCTCGGAATTTGTATCCATAGACCATCGCCAATTGTCTTTTAAACTGCGTTTGCCCCACTTGCCTTTGAATTCTTTTTTTCCATACGCTACTGTAGTGGTGTTGTAAAAATAAAAGCCGCTTTTTGTATCATCGCCCATATCAAATAGGCCCGGACTTGAATTAGGGGCCGCATTATTTTTTCCTACGCCCAAAAGCTTGTCTTTGTCTAGTTTTGCTAAGTTTCCGCCACCGGCAGAACTATTGGCCAACAAATTGGCTTCCTTTTCGGCTTTTGCAGCCGCTAACTTGGCTTTTTGATCGTCTAATTTTTTTAGCTTTTCAATATAATCTTCATAAAAACGTTTTTGACCGGCCTCATCTAATGCAACAACAGCAAGTATGCTGTCATTTTGCTGGGCTATGGTTTCGTATTTAATTACATCGTCTAAATTGAGTCTTTTCTTTTTAATTTTTCGATATTCTCTAGTGCGCTCTTTTAATTTCACCAACGTACTGTCGTAATACTTTCCGGCAAGGCTGTATTTTGAAGTTCTGAAATAAATTTCACCCAAATTCCTATAATTTGAAGCCACCAAATAGTTGTCGTTTGACCCTTTTTTAAGCGACTTATTATAAAATTTTCTAGCCGATGCGTTTTGATTTTGTTGATCATAAAACACGCCCATTTGGTGATACAACGCATCCAAATATGGTCGGTTTTCGCGATCTTCTAGTAACTTTTGAAATGCTTCTACAAAGACCAACGTATCTCCTTTTTTATAGTTAAACTGTTGGGCTTGTTTTATTTTTGCTTGAATTACATAGCGTCTTGGCGCATTTCTTTTCATTTGAATGACACTTTCAAAAGCAGCAAATGCACTATCCTTATGATGTGCACTTTCATACAATTGGCCTAAAATAAAACGGTAACGTGCGCGTTCTTCTTTAATTTTTGTAGCGCTAATTGCTTTCTTTAAGGCAACTATGGCGCTATCTTTTGCTTGTATGTTTAAATAGGCTTGCGTGAGCATAGCATGCGCATCTGCAAAATCTTGCCCTTCAATATTATTGTTCTCGAGCAGTTTTTTTAAATTTTTTATAGCAATTTGATCGTTGTCGAGACGGATGTTTACTTTTTCACGCCATACTTTAGCCCGATAAATTTTATCACTTAACGGATATTTATACAAAATATAATTAAGTGCATCTAATGACGGAATGATTCGATTGTCATAATAACGCGCTTTGGCCAATAGCAAATATGCCTCATCCATTTGTGGGTTTTTTTCAACCCCTCCAATATTCATGGAATGATTTTGAATGGCTTTTACGGCTTTTTCTTCGGCTTTCTCAAAATTTTGATTTTTGTTTTTTTCTTTGGTTGCAGTTTCTTCACCTCCCGAAAATCGTTCAATAGGTAATATGTCCCAAAAATTATCTTGATAGGTAGTTTGCAATTCTATCAAACCCTTGTCCAAGGCAATGTTCCCGTTATACAATACATTATATTCTGTAGTAACAGCATGAAAATTTCGATTGATGAATTTATCTTTTTCAACAGAACATGCTATCAAAAAAAGAATCCCACCAATGGCTATTATATATTTTAATATTGTGCTTTTCAAAGTAAAAACGTTTTTGTTTAAACTACTAAAAGGTCTTTTTAGTATCAACAGAATGGTAAAAATACGTTTCTTTTTTTGAAGTGAAAAAAAATAAGCCTTTTTTGTTAATCAAAAACGTTTTTTAGTCCCTTAATCACTTTAAAGGCTATATCAATTTGATCATCACTCACAATTATTGTAAACTCGTTTGTGGTAGAAATTACTTCATGAATTATGACTCCTTCCCATGCCAAACGTTGAAAGATATAGTAATAAACTCCCGGCGTGGAAATATTTTCTTGTGGTAATTTCACCGTAATAGAAGATAAATTTTCAATTTTATGTGTTAGTTTTTCGGCTTTAAAAAGGGTTTCAATAATGGTCGAAATAGAGGCACTCGTAACAATATTGGTTTCGTTTACGCCTCGAGAAGAGGTGTAAAAAATATCTTGTAATTTGTTGATTTCAGTTAGTAATTTGGCTTGATTTTCTAAAAGCGTATCGGAGATAACAAAGGTGTAGTCAGTTAAGGAGGAACGCACTGTGATTTCGCCAATATTTTTTAAAACTTTTGATATTTTGTGATTGATTTTAAAATCCAATTCTTCAGACAACCTTTTCAACGCCATAACTACCGCACCTTGTTTCACATCTTTGCCTAAATGCAGGGCAATTTCAGGCATCATAATTCGGGATAAAGAAGTCAAGTTAATGATTCCTTGTGAAAGTGAACTCAATAAAAAAGGTTTTGATTTAATATATTGTTCAACTACGGAAGAAATCGTGTTCATGTATGGTTGCTTTATTGATTGTAGGGTGCAAATATATCAAATAAAACATTTTGTTACAAATATAACATTAAAAATAATGGAAGGCGTCTTCGATATGTTCTATTGTAAAACCTGAAGCCTCTTTATGAATCGCAACAATATCAAATCGTACGTCAACATTTAGCTCTTTCCGATTGACATATTCGTTAATCGCCTTTACTAAGAGTTGAATTTTTTTAGGCTTCACAAATTCTTGTGGTAATCCAAATAATAATGAGGATCTTGTTTTTACTTCAACTACGGCTAGCGTGTTCTCTTTTTTAGCAATCACATCGATTTCGGCTTTGTCAAAAAACCAATTGATCTCTAGAATTTCATAACCGTTCTTGATCAAAAAGTCAATGGCCATTTGTTCTCCAAGTTTTCCTAAATCGTTATGCTCTGCCATAGTTAAAATTCCAAAAGTAAGTTTCAAGATTAGAATTTGGGGTTTTTAAATCGTTGTTTCATCAAAATTTAATTTGATTTCTTTTTCATTTACTTCCAAATCGACTTGCGTTCCTAAAAGTAAAGCGCGATTATCTGCTTGATGTCCTGCTGGAAATTCAAAAGCAATAGGAATATTGTATTCTTTAGCAATTGCAGTGATAATTTGTATATCATTTTGACCAAACGGAATTTCATTATCATGCATATCTGACATGCTCCCCACCACAATTCCTTTTACCTGTTCGAAATAACCATTACGCTTTAAATTGTACATCATTCGGTCGATATGGTATAAATATTCGTCTAAATCTTCAATAAAGAGAATCTTGCCATCCGTGTCAATAGAAGATTTGGAACCTAATAAACTGTACAAAATAGAGATGTTGCCCCCCACTAATTCGCCCGATGCTTTCCCTTTTACATCATAGGTTTTTGAAGGAATTGAATAGGATATAGCCACGCCAAACAAGGCTTTTCGAAGGGATTCCTTTACTTTTAAAGGAGCTTTAGGCACTGTAAACGGCATAATGGCATGTAGTGTGGCTACCCGCTCTACATTTAACTGACTGTGTAAAACCGTAACATCCGAAAAACCAATGATCCATTTGGGATGTTGCTTAAAATTAGTAAAATCCAAGGCATCAATGATTCGAACCGTACCGTATCCGCCACGAGCGCACCAAATGGCTTTAATGTTTACATCATCCATCATGGCTTGAAAATCTGCAGCTCGCTCGGCATCCGTTCCTCCCAATTGGAAATTATCTAAACCAATTGTGTTGCCTAATTTTACATGTAAGCCCCAAGATTTTAGTAATTCAATAGCTGGTTTTGCATCTTCAGGCGAAAATTTTCGTGCTGTACAAACTATAGCTACGGTGTCGCCGGGTTTCAAAAAGGGAGGTATTATCATAAGTATCTCAAAAATAAGCATTCAAAAATAAGGAATTTGATCAGAAAAATTCGTCTATTCCTGTCAAATGAATTATTTTTGTACAAATAATTGATTACAATGATTGAAAATCCAACTCAAAACGAGACCAAACGATATACCATAACAGCTGCATTACCTTACACAAATGGCCCCATTCATATAGGTCATTTAGCTGGTGTTTATGTGCCGTCTGATATTTATGCGCGTTATTTGCGCTTACAAGGAAAAGATGTAGCCTTCATTTGTGGAAGCGATGAACACGGTGTAGCGATTTCCATGAAAGCGAAAAAAGAAGGTATAACGCCGCAACAAGTAATTGATAAATACGACGGAATCATTCGTCAATCGTTTTTAGATTTCGGAATTTCTTTTGATAATTATTCGAGAACTTCTTCGGAAATTCATCATAAAACAGCCTCTGAATTTTTCAAAAAACTATACGATAACGGCGATTTTATCGAAGAAACGACCGAACAATTGTACGACGCTAAAGCAAACCAATTTTTGGCCGACCGATTTGTTATTGGAACCTGTCCAAAATGCGACAATCCAGAAGCATACGGCGACCAATGTGAAAAATGCGGTTCCACGTTAAATGCAACCGATTTAATTCATCCGAAATCAACGATTACTGGAGAAACGCCCATATTAAAAGCAACCAAACACTGGTTTTTGCCTTTAAATCGATACGAATCCTTTTTAAGAGAATGGATTTTAGAAGGTCATAAAAACGATTGGAAACCCAATGTTTATGGACAAGTAAAATCTTGGATTGATGGCGGTTTAGAACCGAGAGCAGTTACGCGCGATTTGGATTGGGGAATTGATGTTCCGGTAGCAGGTGCCGAAGGGAAAAAATTATACGTTTGGTTTGACGCCCCTATTGGCTATATTTCTTCTACCAAAGAATGGGCCGCTCGAGAAGGAAAAGATTGGGAACCATACTGGAAAGATGCCAACACAAAACTGGTGCACTTCATTGGAAAAGATAATATTGTGTTCCATTGTATCATTTTTCCTGCGATGCTAAAAGCAGAAGGAAGTTACATTTTACCCGATAATGTTCCGGCCAATGAATTTTTAAATTTAGAGGGCAACAAATTATCCACATCAAAAAATTGGGCGGTTTGGTTGCACGAATATTTACAAGATTTTCCTGAAAAACAAGATGCATTACGTTATGCATTAACGGCAAATGCACCAGAAACCAAAGACAACGACTTTACTTGGAAAGATTTTCAAGCGAGAAATAACAATGAATTAGCCGCTATTTATGGAAACTTCATCAATCGTGTTGTGGTGTTAACCCATAAATATTATGATGGAATTATTCCTGCTCCGAACGAATTTTCGGAAGTTGACGAACAAACATTAGCCGAATTGAAAGCCTATCCAGCGGTAATTTCAAGTTCGATTGAGCGCTACCGATTCCGAGAAGCACTTGGCGAATTAATGAATGTTGCGCGTTTAGGAAACAAGTATTTAGCCGATGAAGAACCATGGAAAATGGTAAAAGAAAATCCAGCAAGAGTGCAAACTCAAATGTATGTAGCGTTGCAAATAGCTTCAGCATTAGCTGTTTTATCAGAACCCTTTTTACCGTTTACGGCTCGAAAATTATCCAATATTTTAAAAATCGATGCATTGGGTTGGAACGATGTGGCAACTAAAACAAATTTGTTGCCAGCTGGACATCAAATTGGCCAAGCACAAATTTTGTTTGCCCAAATTGAAGATGCCGAAATACAAAAACAACTAGACAAATTAGAAGCAACTAAAACCGCCAATAAAGTGGAAAACGCAAAAGCAGCCCCTCAAAAAGACATCATTACTTTTGAAGATTTTGCCAAAGTAGATTTACGAATTGGAACCATCATCGAAGCCGAAAAAATGCCAAAAGCCAATAAATTATTGGTCTTAAAAGTAGATACTGGAATTGACGTAAGAACCATCGTTTCTGGAATTGCAGAACATTTTACCCCGGAAGAAGTTATTGGAAAACGCGTAACAGTTCTCGTGAACTTAGCCCCAAGAGCTCTACGTGGTGTTGAAAGTGAAGGCATGTTATTATTAACAAATAACGCAGAAGGCAAATTGGTTTTTGTAAATCCGGATGCAGAAGGAGTGATTAATGGTGCGATGATATCTTAATATGATTCCAAAGATAATTGCTTTTGATGCAGACGATACTTTGTGGCACAACGAACCCTATTTTGATGAGGCACAAGAACACTTCTGTGTGTTGTTTCAAGATTATGCCTCGCATCAAGAGATATTAGGGTTGATTTTGAATCATCAAATCAACAATTTGCCGTTGTATGGTTTCGGAATTAAAGCGTTTACACTATCAATGATTGAAACCGCTTTAGAGTTAACCCATCAGCAAATTTCGGGCAAAGGGATTGAACAAATCTTAGCCATTGGGAAAGAATTACTGCAAAAACCGGTGGAATTACTCCCAAACATTACCGAAGTTTTGGAGCAATTGCAAGGGAAATATAAATTGGTTGTAGCTACTAAAGGCGACTTAAAAGACCAACATCGCAAATTACACGATTCGGGAATTGGTGCTTTTTTTCATCATATTGAAGTAATGAGTGATAAAACTGAGTTGGATTACCAAAAAATGTTAGGTCGTTTAGAGTGTAACCCCGAAGATTTTTTGATGATTGGCAATTCGTTAAAATCTGATGTTTTACCTGTTTTAAATATTGGCGGACACGCCATTCACATCCCGTATCATACAACTTGGGCATACGAGAAAATTGATTTTGAAATTGAACACAATAATTTCAAATCGTTTACCAATATTACTAAGATTTTACCCTTACTTAAATGAAGCAAAAAATAGACATATCCACTTGGAATCGAAAAGAACACTTTGAATTTTTCTGTACTTTCGAAGAACCATTTTTTGGTAGCACCACGATTATTGACATGACAATTGCTTATGAACAAGCTAAAAAACAACAAATTCCTTTTTTTGTCTATTATTTATACCACACCATTGCTGCAGTAAATCAAGTAGAGAATTTTAGATACCGCATTGAGGCTAATCAAGTGTTTCTCTATGATGCAATTGACGCATCCTCTACCATCATGCGCGAAGACAAAACCTTTGGCTTTTCATTCATGAAATTTCATAAGGATTTGCAAAAATTTGCAAAAATTGTAGCCGCTGAAATTGAACGCATTCAAGTAACACCTGGGCTTTTTACAACAAATTTCCCTAAAAATATTATTCATTTTTCTGCTATTCCTTGGATAAATTTCACGGGGTTAACACATTCAAGAAGCTATACCATACCCGATAGTTGTCCAAAAGTTTCTTGGGGAAAATTAGTTTCTGAAAATGGAAAAAAAACAATGGCATTAAATGTTATGGCGCATCATGGATTAGTAGATGGTTATCATATGGGATTGTTTATCGATCTCTTACAGTCCAAATTAAACGAAAAAACCACTGATTGCTCAGTGGTTTAAGGAACCAATTAGAAAATTACTTTCCTAACAATAACAACTCAAGAACAAGAATTTCTGTAACATAGCGTTTATTGCCGTCTTTATCGTCATAACTCCTATGGGCTAATTTTCCTTCAACAGCAATTTCTTTACCTTTAGTAACATATTTTTCAATGATTTCTGCTGTTTTTCCCCACGCGGTAATGCGATGCCATTCGGTTTGTTCCACTTTGTCACCTTTTTCATTGTAATAAAAATCGTTGGTAGCTATGGTGAGCGTAGCAACTTTTTTGTTGTTTACCGTTTTTACTTCTGGTTCTTGGCCAACATGGCCGATCAATTGTACTCTGTTTTTCATGGCGTGTAATTAATTTAAGTTACTGTTGTTGATAGCTGCGGATCAAAATTGATCTCTAATTTGAAGCACAAAATTGTCTAGCAACTTCCAAATTATTCGGTTGTTAACTATTTACTTTCGATTGTAATTGCTTGTAATTGTTTGAAAGTGTAAAATTTTTCTAAAAAAATGGCTATTTACTATTTTTTGATTATTTTTATTCGTTCCTCCTAAAATGAATACTATGAATAAATCTTGTTTAGAATGTGGCGATAAAATCATTGGCCGCGAAGACAAAAAATTTTGTGGCGACGGTTGCCGAAATGCGTTCAACAACAAAATGAACAAAGATCAAAACAATTTGATGCGCAACATTAACAACAAATTGCGTAAAAATTATCGTATTTTGTGTGAATTAAATCCGGAAGGAAAGACTAAAATAACGCGAAATACAATGATAAGTAAAGGTTTTGATTTTGATTATTGTACTTCCATATTAAAAACAAAAACAGGAAACACCTATTATTTTATGTATGACTATGGCTACATGGAAACCGAAAACAGGCATTGTGTCCTTGTAAAAAAAGAATCATAAATGAAGTCCATCTCTATATTAGGTTGTGGTTGGCTCGGATTACCCTTGGCAAAATCATTGCTTACAGAAGGTTACAACATAAAAGGGTCAACCACAACAGAAGCGACACTTGATACCATGATAGCTGCAGGGATTATACCGTTTCAGATTCGACTAAAAGAACAAGAAATAATTGGAAATGTTACCGAATTTCTAAATCAAACGGACGTCTTAATTATTGCCATTCCACCGGGATTAGGAAGAGAAAAATTATTTTCTGAAGAAATGACTTTCGTAAATAAAATAAAAACACTCGTACCTTTTATAGAAAAATCAGGTGTTCAAAAAGTACTGTTTGTGAGTTCAACATCGGTGTATGGTGATTCAACTATTAGCCCGAATATGCAGGAAATAATTGAGGAAGTAAAACCTACTCCCGACTCGGAAAGTGGCAGACAATTGGTCTTTGTCGAGCAACTTTTACAATCCAATAAGCATTTCAAAACAACTGTTATTCGTTATGGCGGATTAGTAGGTGCTGATCGCCATCCCATAAAATTCTTAGCGGGAAGAACCGAAATTGAAAATCCGGATGCCCCTGTGAACTTGATTCATAGAGAAGATTGTATTGGCATCATAATAAAAATTCTTGACGTCTCTTATAACGATAAATGGGGTGATACTTTTAATGCTGTAGCTCCACAACATCCTTCTCGAAAAACCTATTATCAAAAAAAAGCACAACAATTGAATTTGCCATTACCTACCTTTGTAGAAGATTCTAAATCGAAAGGAAAAATTATTTCCTGTAAAAAAGTGGAAACGATTTTAAACTATTCGTTCCAAAAAGAACTTTAATAATGGCATATTATAACGTATTCCAAAAATACATCAAGCAACAAAAAAATGCGATTGGCCTTCCTGTTTTAGCGCTGTTTTGGATCAGTTTTTTTTGGGGCACAACTTGGATTGCTTCCAAAGAAGGTGTCAAACATATGCCTCCTATGCAATTGGTTGCCTTACGCCAACTCTTTGGTGGTTTGTGCTATTTGTTGTACTTTCTCTATCAAAAACACCCTTGGCCCAATAAAAGGCAGTGGCGTACTATTTTGGTCTTGAGTGTGTTGAATTTCATGCTGAGTAACGGTTTGAGCACTTGGGGTGTCAAATACATTTCGAGCGGTTTGGGTGCAATTATTGGTTCTATTTTTCCGCTTTGGATTGTGATTATTGGCTTGTTTCGAGGACAAAAAACATCATGGAAAGCAGTTGCTGGTTTAGTGGTCGCATTTGTTGGGATTTGTGTCATTTTTTACGACTACCTCAACGATTTTTTAGCACCCGAATTTCGATTTGGCATTTTACTTTCAGTAATTGCTACATTTACTTGGGCCTTATCCTCCATTTATATCAAAGAAAATAAAACCAATTTTAACCCTTATTTTAGTTTGGGATTACAAATGTTGATTTCAAGTTTTGTTATTTCGAGTGTTATTTTATGGAACGACTCTGCAATTCCTTTGACAGCAATTCCTGCGATTTCTTGGTGGTCAATTGGTTATTTAGTAGTTTTTGGATCGGTATTAACCTTTATTGCGTTTATTTATGCCTTAGAACATTTACCTACTGAAATAAGTAGTTTGTATGCCTATATTAATCCAATGGTTGCCTTATTTTTTGGCTATTTTTTGTTTAACGAACCTTTGACTCTTCCAATTGTTTTAGGGGGAATAATTACAATCATTGGGCTTTATGTGGTCAATCGAGCGATTAAAAAGAAATAAATTTAGCCACAGATTAATGGATTTTCACAGCTTATAATCCTTCTAATCTTTTAATCCGTGGTGATCATCTTTACTATTTTATAAAACAAAAAATCCCACCTGAAATAGATGGGATTTGATTTAAAATTTGAATTCGATTACCAAATTTTAACTCGTTTTTCGGGAGATAGATACATCCCGTTTTGAGGTTGTATATTGAATACTTTGTAAAAGGCTTCGACGTTTTGTAACGGCACATAGGCACGATACATTCCAGGTGAGTGAGAGTCTGTTTTTACTTGGTTTTTTATAGCCTCATCTCTCATTTTACTTCTCCAAATGGTAGCCCACGAAATAAAGAAGCGTTGCTCTGGCGTAAATCCGTCAATCAATCCCGGATTTCCATTTGCTTTCAAATAAATTTGCAAGCCATCATAGGCTGCGTTAACACCACCTAAATCTCCAATATTTTCACCTAAAGTAAATTTTCCGTCTACAAAAATACCCGGTAACGGCTCTAAGGCTGAATATTGATCTGCTAAGGCACTTCCCAATGTGGTGAATTGTTTCAAATCATCTTCACTCCACCAGTTTACCAAATTTCCATCGGCATTATATCTCGATCCCGAATCGTCAAATCCGTGTGAAATTTCATGTCCAATTACGGCGCCAATACCACCATAATTTACAGCTTCATCGGCTTTATAATCGTAAAAAGGCGGTTGTAATATAGCAGCTGGAAATACAATTTCATTGTTTGTTGGACTAAAATAGGCATTAACCGTTTGCGGTGACATACCCCATTCTTCTTTATCTACCGGCTTACCCATTTTTTCAATGTTTTTCTTATGACTCCATCTGGCATACATTCTGGAATTTTCAAAATAGGTGCCTCCTTGTTCTGGCGCTTTTACTTCAAGAGTGGAATAATCTTTCCATTTGTCTGGGTAACCAATTTTGACACGAAATTTATTCAATTTATTTTTTGCATTTTCTTTCGTTGCTTTGGTCATCCAAGGCAAATTATTGATACGGTTGTCAAAAGCTTGCATTACATTAGCAATCATCGCTTGTGCTTTCGCTTTGGCTTCTGGTGGAAATTTCTTAGCCACATATAGTTTTCCTAAAGCTTCTCCAAGTCTTCCATTTACAGTTGCTAAAGCTCTTTCTTCAGCCGGACGTTGTTTCACGGCGCCTGTCAATGTTTTTCCATAAAATTCAAAATTTGCATTCTCAATAGTAGTAGAAAGCAATCCGGCCGAACCTCTTAATGCGGTCCAACGCATGTAGGCTTTCCAATCGGCTATTTGATTTTCCTTTAAGATGGTTTCAATTGCTTGAAGGTACTTGGGTTGTGACACTACTAATGAATCAACTTTTCCCATGCCTACTGCATTAAAATATGCCTCCCATTTTACCGTGGGTGCTAATTTTTGAAGATCGGCAAACGCCATTGGATTATATGTTTTTCTTCGGTCTCTGCGCTCTACGCGATCTAAAGTAGCCGCAGACATTCTTGTCTCTAACGACAGTATTTTTTGTGCATTTTCTTTGGCTACTCCTTCTGAATCTCCTATAAATTGTAACATTTTTGCCACGTGAAGTAGATATTTTTCACGTTTTTCTTTACTATCGGGCGCATCCGATACATAATAATCTCTATCGGGTAATCCCAAACTTCCTGTACCTACATATACTACATTTTTATTGCTGTTTTTAGCATCGGCTCCGATATAACTTCCAAAGAAGCCCAATCCCATTTCGGGTTCCATTTCGGCCAATAATGCCAACAACTGGTCGGCGTTTTGAACATCATTAATCTTAGCCAAGTAGGGTTTTAAAGGTTCGATTCCTGCTTTATTTCTACTTACTGTATCTAAAACCGTTTTGTATAAATTAATGGCTTTAGCTTGATCTGATTTGGGATCAATAGACTTGTCGTTGATGGCTTCTTTTAAAATGACCATCACATCGTCGTCGGTGTTTTTTCGCAATTCATCAAAGCTTCCCCAGCGGGTTCTATCGGCAGGAATTGCTGTGTTATCTAACCAACTCCCATTTACGTAACGATTAAAATTATCCGCTGGATTTACCGATTTATCCATGAAATTTTGATTAATTCCAATTGTTTGCTTTTGTTGTGTCGCTTTTTCTGTGGAGTTACATGAATACAGTATTGTGGATAATACCAAAATACTTACACTTCCGTTTACAATACATTTTTTCATACGCTATTCTTTTATTATTCGTTTTACTGTTGCTTGATCATTATTTATAATTTTTACAAAATAAATGCCTGGTGACAGATTTGATACGTCTATTTTTGTTTCAAAATTAGCCACCGTTATTTCATTTTGCTTGTATACTATTTTTCCTGTTAAGTCATACACTTCAATGCCCGTAGGCTGAATGGTTCCCAAAGCAATATTAAAAATTCCATTGGAAGGATTGGGATAAATCCAAACATTATTTAGGTCAAAATTTTGATTAGAAAGCGTTCCTAAAATTACGAAATTATCTATGTTTACTCCTAAATCGGTAACCGATTGATCGGAATGAAAAACGATTCGAAATAGGACTGCTGATGGCGCCCCTAATGCCCCTAATGGATAAGTGTAAGTAGTTAACGTGGTGCTTTCTCCTGTCCATTGTGCCCCAGGACAATTATAACAATCTGATCCCGCCGTTTCTGCCGTTCTGTTGCTATTATACCATGTTGGGCCCATTTCGCCTAATACAGTCCAAGTGGCCCCAAAATTTGTAGAATATTCAACATAAACAATATCCCAATTGAGTTCAATATCAAATTTCATATCAAAACTGATCTGCGGATTTATGACCTCTGATAAATTATAACATTGAGAAACTAAATAAGTCTTTATGTTGTCTGGATAATTGCGAACCAAATTAGTGGTATATACCGTATTTCCGGAAGAAGTTAAAGCATCAGCTCTAATTCCGCGCACCCATTGAGAGCCTTCGCCACCATCATTATAAGAAATTAAGGCGTCTGATGAAGCAGTAAAAGGATTTACTTGTCCGATAATGCCTGAATCGTTAACATAAAATGTACTTGCTCCATTATTGTTATCAGAATACGTATCATTAGGAATTGATGTGGACACCGTAAGTGTATGAATTCCTCTTGTTAATGTCGATTGTGGAAGATTGATAGTTGTGGTTGCATTGGATGCAATAACTCCATTCCACACATAATTACTCGGAATTCCATCAATAGTATAATTCACAGATACACTAGTAATTGTATTGATACCGTTGTTTTTCACTTCCACTTGTGGTACTATGGTAGCCTCGCAGTTGATTGTGCTTCCAGGGCTTTGAATGCTTACAAATTTTACATCGTTTGCGGGCAATTGAACCGGAATATTGGTTTGCCAAATACCTCTTCCATATGTTGCAGCCACTAGCTTGGCATCTTCTAAATTAATCTCTAAATCGGTTACTGAAACATTTGGCAAATTAGTATCAAAAGGTTGCCAAGAACTCATAGAATCATCCCTATAATATACCCCTAAAGTGGTTCCGAGATATAATGGATTGTCAGAATTTCTACCTTGATGTACAATTACATTTTTTCCAATATTTGGCAATCCATTGGAGAACTCCGTAAATGAAACTCCTCCGTCAGTTGATTTCAAAACATCACCTGAGGCTCCTTGAGTGGTTACATACACAATGTTGCTATCTGTAGAATGCACCTCGATGGAAGTAATAGAAGTGGGTGCTAAATAAATTGCGGTAAAAGTAATCCCTAGGTCTGTACTCTTATACAAATTGGACCCATTAGCAACATACATAATGTTGTCATTTGAAGGGTCTATAGTTATCAATTCGATATTTCCGCTTCCAAATGAAGTGGTGTTTTGTTGCACCCAAGCACCTGCAACTAGTTTAAATAAATTATTATACCCCGAAAAAAGTACTCCTGCTGAATTAATTGTTAGTGGTGTCACCCAATTTCCACTCAAGCCCGCTGGTGCAGAAACAGAGCTGCTTAACCCATTTCCGGCATTATTGCTAATATATAAATTACCTCCCGACTGAATAAAACCATAATATAGATTTGGATTGTTTGGATGTATTGCGGTGTCCATTCCGTCAGCACCATAATAATTTTTCCATTGTCCTCCGCTATATGCATGCCCACCATTGTCTTGTAAACCCCCCATCATGTTTGCAGCAGATTGTTTCGAAACTGCAATTTTATAAAACTGGCTAATTTGTACCCCTGCAGTTAAATCGGTGAAATTTGTTCCTCCATTGGAAGAAACATAAATACCCCCATCACTTCCACAATACAATTTATTGCCATGGAAACCAAGATAATGAATATCAGCATGTGTATATGAAGGCGCTGCGGGCGAACTCCAGTTGTTTACTTTAGTAACACTAACGCCGCCATCGGTGGACTTCCAAACATTTAAACAGCCTGTATATATTTCGTTTGCATTTGTGGAGGAAACTGCTAATGCCAAATCAAACCAAGATTGACTAGATTCAAATACATCTCCCGAAGACGTTTCATTTGAAGACGTTTTAGTCCACGTTGTTCCACCATCAGTTGAACGATAAATTCCTTGCATATCGCCATCATTTCTTGCGCTCAATATGTAGATATAATTTGCATTTGCCGGTGTTACATCCAATAGTAATCGGCTAGAACTTTCAGGTAATCCAGTTGTAATTTGATTAAATGTGGTTCCGGTATCCGTTGAACGAAAAAATCCGGTATTTGAAACCGCATAAACAGTGGTTGGATCGCCGGATTTCAATCGAATTGTCCCTTGCGAAAAATTACCGGTTTGCACTTGAACCCATGTCGATCCAGCATTCGTTGTTTTAAAAATCCCATTATTTGTGGCACACCACAAAATTTGATTGTTGCTTGGATGTATGAGTAAATCTCCTGCATTTGATGGATTTGAACTACCCATAACTCCTGTTGGATTCCAAGTAGTACCGCCATCAATCGATTTAAACACACCTACTGAATAGGAATCGCCGGCATCTTTATCACCCGTCGCAATGTAAATTACATTAGAATTTGAATAATCTACTGCTATTCCAGAAACCCCAATTTGTGGCAACTGATCTGTAAGAGGTGCCCATGTTGAACCATTATTTGTTGATTTCCATATTCCTCCAGCTGGCGCACCTAAATATACAGTATTGGAATTTGATGGATCAACATGCACAATGTTTACCCTTCCTTGACCCGAAGACCAAGATCCAGTATTTGTATGAGTAAATGGGCCTATGGGCTGCCAATTACTATCGGGTAACGAAAGGCTGCTTCTGTTGAATTGCGCTTGTTTTTTTTGGTGCCATGAGGCCCAAAAATCGGATGATGACACAATATATCCTTGTGGATTGGTATAGTTTCTCCAATGGTATTCCCATCGCATGAATGGCTTATAACCCGATCCTTTTACGGTTTTATCGTGGGTAGTCCAAAAGTTATTGAATTGGGCCACTAATTCGTCTATTGTAGCTTCGTTACGAGATGTAAAGGCGTTAGCCATCCAGGGCGCAGAAGAATTAAATTGTGAAAACCCTAAAAAGGAACACAACACACTAACTATCAAGTAATTTTTAATCATTTTACAATAGCATTGAAGTAAACATTCACAAATATAGGAAAGAAAATCAACTTCAAATAACTTTAACATTCGTAGAATATGGGTTACAAAAAAAATAATGTTTAATTTTGCAAAAAAAATAATGCTGTCAATTTTCAAAGCATACAAAAAATTTATAGTGCTTTTTGTGATCCTTTCTGTTTTCATATTTTTTGGTATGTATTCTTTACTCAAACCCCAAAAAATGTTGCCTATTTATGCGCCAAGAGATGTAAACCCTGAATTAGTAGATTCTACTCTTCAACATGTTGGAATCGATCACAAAGTGCGCGAATTTCGTTTTACCAATCAAAATGGTAAAATTATTACCCAAAAAGATTATGAAAACACCATCTATGTTGCCGATTTCTTTTTTACTACTTGTCCGTCCATATGTCCAAAAATGACCAATAACATGGTGTGGTTGCAAAAACAGTTGAAAGCATATCCGAATGTAAAATTGTTGTCTTTTTCCGTGACACCCGAAATTGATACCCCTGAAGTATTGAAAAAATATGCCGTAAAAAAAGGAGTAGATGACACCAAATGGAATATGGTAACTGGCGACAAAAAAGAAATTTATTCTTTAGCCCGAAAATCGTATCTGGCCGTAAAAACTGGCAAACCCGAAGAATATTTTGATATGGTGCACACCGAAAATTTTATTCTGGTTGATAAAAATAAACGCATACGAGGTTTCTATGACGGCACTAATTTGGACCAACCGACTTCGGATCCAAAAACCAAAAACATGACCCAACTATTAGAAGATATTGTTTGGCTGGTAGAAAATCAAAAATAATCTAGATTAATATGTTTTTTTAGGTCATAAATGGCTTTTAATTTTTACTTTTGTATTTTAATTGAATCTAAATAAGGAAATGGATCCGAACTCGTCAACCCTTCTAATAGGTGAAACAGCCACAATTACTGCTGTTAATTTAGACGAAATCCCGCTAAAACTTTTAGAAATGGGATGTTTGCCAGGTAACGCAATTACCCTGCTACAAATAGCTCCTTTTGGCGATCCTTTATATTTCAATGTCAACGATTCGCATGTGGCCATTCGATTAGAAACGGCCAAAGAAATAAGCATTCAAAAAGCTAAATAAGATGAATGCTACCCCTATAAAAGTCGCGTTAATTGGCAACCCTAATGTGGGTAAAACCTCTGTTTTTAATGAACTTACCGGTCTAAATCAACAAGTTGGAAATTATCCCGGAATTACCGTTGAAAAAAAACAAGGCGTTTGCAAATTAAGTGAAACCGTTAAAGCTAAAGTTATTGATTTACCTGGAACCTATAGTTTAAACGCCAGCTCTATTGATGAGAACGTGGTGATTGAATTGCTGCTCAATAAAAACGACGAAGATTTTCCGGATGTGGCAGTAGTGGTGACAGAAGTAGAAAACTTGAAACGAAATTTATTGCTTTTTACCCAAATAAAAGATTTGGAAATTCCGGCCATATTAGTCATCAATATGGCCGACCGAATGAAATTAAAAGGCATTGAATTAGATATAGCCTCGTTAGAAAATGAACTGAAAACCAAAATTGCATTAGTTAGCTCTAGAAAAAAAACCGGCATTGAGCAATTGAAAACGTTGATATTAAATTACAACGAACTTTCTACTGAACCCTGTTTGAATGCTTCCTCAATTGATCCCGATTATTTTAATAATTTAAGAAGAGCCTTTCCAAATCAATTGTTATACAAGCTTTGGTTGGTCATTACACAAGATGTTAATTTTTTAAATTTGGAACGAAATGAAATCAAAAGTTCATTTACAAAGTCGCATGCTGATTTAAAAAAATTACAACAAAAAGAAACCATAAAGCGCTATCAATTCATCAACGACACACTCAAAATAGGTCAAATCATTGACCGTTCCAAAGCAACCGATATTCGAGAAAAAATTGATCGCGTGCTCACCCACAAATTCTTTGGCTATTTAATTTTCTTTGGAATTTTAATGGTGATTTTTCAGTTTTTATTTGATTGGAGTAGTATTCCGATGGACTTTATTGATGCTTGTTTTGCTAATTTTAGTTCGATCGCCAAACAGCAACTTCCTGCTGGTGAATTTACCAACTTAATCAGTGAAGGTATCATCCCGGGAATTGGTGGCATTGTGATTTTTATTCCACAAATCGCCTTTTTATTTTTGTTTATTTCGGTATTAGAGGAAAGTGGCTATATGAGTAGGGTAGTGTTTTTAATGGACAAAATCATGCGGAAGTTTGGTTTATCAGGAAAAAGTATTGTCCCGTTAATTTCGGGAACAGCCTGTGCTATTCCGGCCATAATGAGTGCTAGAAATATCGAAAATTGGAAAGAACGATTGATTACCATTTTAGTTACCCCTTTTACTACTTGTTCCGCACGATTGCCCGTTTATGCCATATTAATTTCCTTGATTATACCGGAAAAAAGAGTATTGGGTTTTCTAAGTTTACAAGGATTAACTTTAATGGGCTTGTATCTTTTGGGTTTTGGAATGGCTGTTTTTTCGGCCTACTTACTCAATCTATTTTTAAAATTAAATTGCAAATCGTATTTCGTTATTGAAATGCCCAGTTATAAAATTCCCCTGCTCAAAAATGTTGGAATTAATGTTCTTGAAAAAACACGTTCGTTTGTAACGGGAGCGGGTAAAATCATATTAGCCCTTTCCATAATTTTGTGGTATTTAGGTTCACATGGTTTGAGCAACGATTTCAACAACGCAGAACAAAATGTCATTCAGGAGTTTCAGTCTAAAAACATTCTGCTAAGCGCTTCCCAATTGGAAGATAAAGTAAATGCCTATAAATTGGAAAAATCCTACATTGGTTATATGGGTAAAGCGATTGAACCTGCCATTAAACCGTTAGGATATGATTGGAAAATTGGCGTGGCTGTTGTGAGTTCGTTTGCTGCTCGAGAAGTTTTTGTAGGTACTTTGGCAACTATTTATAGTGTGGGAAGTCGCAGTGAAGAAGAATCAACTATAAAAAACAGAATGGCTGCTGAAGTTCATCCTATTACGGGTAAGAAAGTATTTAATTTTGCAACCGGAATTTCCTTGTTACTGTTTTATGCTTTTGCCATGCAATGTATTTCTACGTTAGCCATTGTAAAAAAAGAAACAAATTCTTGGAAATGGCCTATCATTCAATTGTGTTTCATGAGCGGCTTTGCTTATGTTGTCGCTCTAATTGCCTACCAAATTCTTAAATAATTACTAGCGCCCATTTATTTTTCAAAAAGCAAGCCTTTGCTTCCATAATACTGTGTGAAGGTTTTTCTTATGTTTTAAATTATTTTTAAGTTTTTAAACAAAAAAATACAAAAAAAGCTGTTTTTTACTTAAATAATTCAGCAATAAATAATTCGTCATTTGTGGTGAAAAAAATTTATTTATAATTTGTCTAAATAAAAATTACTATTTATTTTTGCTATGTAGAATTAATCTAAATAAAATGAAATATTATATTGTTACACTACTTTTGTTATTTTCAAGTACTGTAAATGCTCAAGATATTAAAAAAGAAGCGCATAAAGACTCCATTAACAAATTAAAAGAAGTTGTGATTTCTGGTTCCCAAATAATTGGGAGCAAATTTGAAGCAACTAATAAAACCGGATCTGCTTCCTATATTTCGGCAGCTGATTTACAAAAATTCAATTATACCGATATCAATAGAGTATTACGAACGGTTACTGGGGTATCTGTTTATGAAGAAGATGGTTTTGGATTAAGACCCAATATCAGTTTGAGAGGAACCTCTCCAGACAGAAGTGCCAAAATAACTTTGATGGAAGACAATGTTTTAATTGCGCCTGCACCATACAGTGCTCCTGCAGCCTATTATTTTCCAGCTGTTGCCCGAATGAATGCTGTTGAAATATTAAAAGGAAGTAGCCAAATACAATATGGGCCATTTACTACGGGTGGAACCATAAACTTTGTTTCCCTTCCGATCCCAACAAAATTCAATGCGGGTTTTTTAACAGATTATGGGAGTTTTAATACGAACCGTACCGCTGCAAATGTGGGAATTTCCAATAAAACCATAGGAGCTGTTGTTCAATTGTTAAACTATAATTCGGATGGCTTTAAAGACTTGCCTAGTGGTGCCAATACAGGCTTTGAGAAAAAAGATGTAATGGCAAAATTTAGAATTCAATCCAAACCAAACCGTAAAACATATAACGCCGTAGAATTTAAATTGGTCTATGCGGAAGAAGACGCAAACGAAACCTACCTCGGTTTAACCCAAGAAGACTTCAATCGATCTCCTTTTAAGCGTTATGCAGGCTCAGAAAAGGACAACATTACAACAAAAAACAATCAGTTTTCAATAACACATACCTTTAAAACAAGTGATTATTTTAGTATCACCACAACAGCATATCAAAATAAATTTAGTAGAAATTGGTACAAATTGAATGATGTAAGATTTGGGGGTACAACTTATGCCATTGATGCCATTTTGAAAGATCCAACAACAAACGCATTAGCATTTGATTACATAACGGGTGTCCAAAATTCACCAAACAATGCCCTCCGTGTGAGAGCAAACAACAGAAAGTATTTGGCGCAAGGCATACAAACCAAAATAGATTTTCATTTTTTAACTGGGGAAGTATACCATGACTTAGAAATTGGTGTTCGTTACCACAAAGACAATGAAGATCGTTTTCAATGGAATGACGGTTATGCCATGCGTAACGGCTCTATGGAATTAACTTCATCGGGAACTCCAGGTTCACAAGACAACAGAATAGCCTATGCAAGAGCGATGGCCGCCCATGCCTTGTATAAAATTAAATACAAGCAGCTAACCGTGACACCCGGAATCCGATTTGAAACGATTGATTTACGCAACGAAAATTTTGGAATTGCAGATGCAACACGATCGGGAGTTAACGTAATTGAAAACGACAATCATGTTAAAGTTTGGTTACCTGGTATAGGGGCAAACTATAAAATAAACAAAAACGTTTCCTTTTTTGGTGGGGTTCATAAAGGATTTGCTCCTCCTACAAACACACCTGGGACACAAGCTGAAAAAAGTATAAATTATGAACTGGGATCGCGTTTCAATTACAATAAATTATCGGGAGAGATCATTAGTTATTTTAATAATTATTCCAATTTATTAGGAAGTGATTTAGCTGCAAGTGGTGGCTCGGGAACTTTAGACCAATTCAATGCGGGTGCAGCCCACGTGAAAGGAATAGAATTAGTAGTAAACTACCAAATTTTAAACGAAAGTAGTAAATACAAAATTCCGGTTACTTTTGGTTACACCTTAACCGATACCGAATTTGCAACTGAATTTTCAAGTGCTGATGGTGCCTGGGGAACTATTGAAAAAGGCGATGAAATACCCTATATCTCAAAACATCAATTCAATGCTTCTATCGCATTAGAACACGAAAAATTTGAAATAATTATTGGTGCAAGATACAATGGTGAATTTAGAACCGTAGCAGGTCAAGGTAGCATTTCAAACGAAAACGCGGTGCCGAGTAACACTGTACTAGATTTTGGATCAAAATACAAATACAATAAGCATTTTAGCATTACCGGTGCCGTTAATAATCTTTTTGACACCACGTATTTGGTTTCAAGAGTTCCTGCAGGGTTGAGACCTGGAATGCCATTTAGTGCCACTATTGGAATAGCAGCGCAATTTTAACACTCATAAATAGTAACACAAAAGCAATCGCAATGCGATTGCTTTCCCTATTTTTGCATTATGGATATACAACAAATATTGGTTTACATTTCTCTGGCAATAGCCGTAGGATTTTTAATAAAAAAATTCTTTTGGAAAAAACGGGTTAAAAAATCAAAACCTTGTGGTGATGATTGTGCATGTCATTAACCGAGTGCGACATCAAGCATCATCATTACAATAAATCCGCCAATAAATCCTAAGGTAGCAATGTCGGTGTTTTTGTCTTGCTGGGTTTCTGGAATTACTTCTTCTACCACCACAAAAATCATCGCTCCCGCTGCAAAAGCTAGTGCATAAGGCAACAAAGGCGTGAAAAACGTTACCGCAACTGCTCCTAAAACTCCCGCAATTGGTTCTACTAAAGCCGAAGACTGACCATACATAAAACTTTTCCAGCGGCTCATTCCCATTCGACGTAAAGGCATAGAAACGGCAATTCCTTCCGGGAAATTTTGAATCCCAATTCCAATGGCTAAAGTAACTGCTCCGGCAATGGAAGCTTCTGGAATTCCCGCGGCGACTCCTCCAAATAAAACGCCAACAGCTAATCCTTCTGGAATATTATGCAAGGTTATGGCCAAAACCAACAATGTGGTGCGCTGCCATGGCGATTTTATCCCTTCCGTCTCTTTAAAATTAATATGTAAGTGGGGTAATACTTTGTCCAGTCCAAAAATAAAAATAGCCCCTAATAAAAAACCAACAGCAGCCGGAATTACTTTTACAAAACCTTCGCCTTCCGTCATTTCAATAGCGGGAGCCAACAAACTCCAAAAACTTGCCGCCACCATAACACCTCCTGTAAAACCCAGCATTCCGTCGAGCACAACACGATTCATGTTCTTAAAAAAGAAGACAAAAGAGGCGCCAAAGGCGGTTAATCCCCACGTAAAAGTAGTCGCCAACAACGCGGCTAGAATAGGATCAATTCGTTCAAAAAAATCTAAAACAATCTGAAACATGGCTTATTTTTTTTCAAATTTAATGCTATTTGCCCTATAAAAACAAGTAATTTAGTAAATTTGGACATGCAACAGGCTCATTATATTTTTACAGGTTCAGGATTATCGGCATTACTCACGGTATATGAAATGCTATTGTCTGGAAAATTTCAAGACAAAACCATTTTATTAATTGATGAAAATCCTAAAAAGACAAACGACCGCACCTGGTGCTTTTGGGATGAAAACACCTTGTGTGAAGAACTTGTTTCGAAAAAATGGTCAGAGGCTGTTTTTGCCAACGGAAAAGTAAATCGGGTTTTATCGCTTCAGCCGTATCAGTATAAAAAAATAAATGGAATCGATTTTTACGACTTTGTGTTCCAAAAAATTGCAGAAGCCGAGAATATTCAATTTCTTCAGGAAAAAGTGCTCGACTATAAAGATTTGGGCACCCATTGTGAAGTTAGAACCGCTAGTGAAACCTATACCTGCAACAAGGTCATTAATTCCATTTACAACCCAGAAAACGTAAAATCACAAGACAAATTTCCGTTAATTCAACAACATTTTATCGGTTGGTTCATCAAAAGCAAAGAAGCAGTTTTTACTCCAAATTGCGCAACTTTCATGGATTTTTCGGTAACCCAAAAAGGGAATACGCGTTTCATGTATGTTTTACCGACTTCTGAACATGAAGCTTTAATAGAATATACGCTTTTTTCAAAAGATTTATTGGTAAAAGACGAATACGAACTCGAAATCAAAAAATATATTCAAAAGCTAGGCATCACCGAATACGAAATCATCGAAAAAGAACAAGGTAACATTCCAATGACATGTTATCCGTTTTGGAAACACAATACAAAAAACAGCATAAATATTGGTTCGGCTGGGGGTTGGACCAAAGCAAGCACAGGATATACCTTTAAAAATGCCACAAAAAAAGCAAAAGAATTGGTGTCGTTTCTTCAAACTGACTCTGACTTTAGAAACGTACATAAAATAAACAAATTTTGGCTGTATGATTTGTTGTTATTGGATATTTTGAGTGCTAAAAACGAAATAGGTGCGTCTATTTTTTCGGCTTTGTTTACTAAAGGAAATCCAACGGTTATTTTTAAATTTTTAGACGAAGAAACTTCTTTTTTGGAGGACCTAAGTGTCATTTGGAAATGCCCAAAAAAAATATTTATTCAAGCTTTGCTGAAAAGATTATTTTCCCTTTAAATCCAAATAAAATTTTAGTATTTGTTTAAAATTTTTCTTTGAAATTCATTGTATCTTT
>NZ_JBILKB010000017.1:0-28905 GCF_044376915.1 Flavobacterium sp. | reverse complement strand
CATCGGGAAATATTGCAGCATTCATCAAAATTGTAGAAAGTGAAGCGTTGACATTACACGCCATGATGATGACATCCATGCCTTATTTCATTTTGATGAAACCGAATACGTTAGAAATTATCAATACAATTTGGAACTTTAGAAACGAAACACAAATTCCCGTTTGTTTTACGTTGGATGCAGGTGCCAATGTGCATGTTCTATACCCGTCAACGGTAAAAGAAAAAGTAATGCAATTTATTCAAAATGAATTGGTTGGCTATTGTCAAAATGGGCAATATATTTGTGATCAAATTGGAACAGGTGCTAAATCAAATTAATTTTGTACATTTACTCCTTGTTTACTGAAATAGAAAACTAAAAATTATGAAAGGACCACTTTTTTACTCTAAAATATTACTTTTCGGAGAATATGGAATCATCCAAGATTCGAAAGGACTTTCAATCCCTTATAATTTCTACAATGGTGCCTTGAAAAAGGAGGAAAACCCTTCAGAAAGCGCAATTAAATCAAACGCAAGTCTCAGAAGATTTGTAGTGTATTTAGAAAATTTACAAACAGAACAACCCGAGTTGGTTACGTTCAATTTGGATGTATTAAAACAAGATATAAACAGCGGAATGTATTTTGATTCTAGCATTCCACAAGGATATGGTGTAGGAAGTAGCGGTGCACTTGTAGCAGCCATTTACGATAAATATGCCAACGAAAAAATCACAGTTTTAGAGAATTTAACCCGTGAAAAATTATTGCAATTGAAAACGATTTTTGCTCAAATGGAATCGTTTTTTCACGGAAAAAGTTCGGGCTTAGATCCTTTAAATAGTTATTTAAGTATTCCCATACTGATCAACTCAAAAGACAATATTGAAGCTACTGGAATTCCAACACAAAGTACCCAAGGCAAAGGAGCGGTCTTTTTATTGGATTCTGGAATTGTAGGCGAAACCGCACCTATGGTATCCATTTTTATGGAAAACTTGAAAGACAATGGTTTCCGTACGATGTTGAAATCACAGTTCATTAAATATACTGACGCTTGTGTGGATAATTTCTTACACGGTGATGTAAAATCATTATTGGAAAATACGAAGCAATTATCAAAAGTAGTTTTGAATAATTTTAAACCCATGATCCCGGAGCAATTTCACCAAGTTTGGCAAAAAGGAATTGACACGAATGATTACTATTTGAAATTGTGTGGTTCTGGCGGTGGCGGTTATATTTTGGGATTTACTCAAGATCTCGATAAGGCTAAAGAATCTTTAAAAGACTATAAATTAGAAGTAGTTTATAATTTTTAGAAAGGTAATAGATAATGGGTAACCAGGTAATGGATTTTCATACCAATTACAATCTCCTATAACCAAAATCCAAAGAGATATGCTTACTCGCAAATCCAAAGTAACACTCAAAAAAATAGCCAGTTTTTTCTCTGTCATTCGGGGATATAACATTTGGGTGATTGTTTTAGCCCAATATCTTTCTGCCATTTTTATTTTGGCGCCCGAAAAACGTGCCTTAGATATTATCCTTGACTGGCGTTTATTCTTAATTGTAATTGCAGCAACATTAACTATTGCTTCGGGTTATATCATCAATAATTTTTACGATGCTAAAAAAGATTTAATCAACCGGCCAAAGAAAGCAATGATTGACCGTTTGGTAAGTCAGGAGACCAAATTAAAAGTATATTTTACCATTAATTTTATCGTAGCGTTACTAATGTTTTTCATTTCGTGGCGTGCCCTATTGTTTTTCTCAACATACATTTTCTTGATTTGGTTCTACTCGCACAAATTGAAAAAAATAGTTCTCATTGGAAACCTAACAGCCGCAATTTTAGCTGTTTTACCTTTCTTTGGAATTTTAATGTATTATAAGAATTTTTATCCCGTCATTTTAGTACATGCCTCCTTCTTGTTGTTGCTCATCATCATTAGAGAAATGATCAAAGATCTAGAAAACTTGGAAGGTGATTTAATTGCAGAATACCAAACAATTCCTGTTGTTTTTGGAGAAAAGACAGCAAAAAGTATCATTTCATTATTAACCGCATTCACTTTGTTACCAGTCTATTTTTTGATCGAGATTTATGATGTGGGCTATATGGATATTTATTTTTATTTGAGCCTAATGGCCTTATTATTCTTTAGTGTTTCACTTTGGAAAGCTGCTTCAAAAACAGCATATCTTAAACTGCACTTTTTATTAAAATTCATCATTGTAGCGGGTGTGTTTTCAATTGTTTTGATTGAACCATCGGTTTTGATTCATGGAAAAAAATTGATTTCCACATATTAGTTATATCTTTGCAGAAATTTGTTTACAATTATGTCACGTCATCAAGAAAGCGATAAAAGTCGTCCAGGTTCTGCCCGTCAAGGAGGATACAAAAAAACCAGCAATTCAAGAGGAAATGCCCCTGTAAAAAAAGCGCCTTCAAAATTTGCTACAAAACCTGAGGCCGCTAAAGAAGCCCCAAAGGCAGCAAAATCTCCTAAAAGACCTTCAAACCCAGACGAAATTCGATTAAATAGGTACATCTCTAATTCAGGGATGTGCAGTAGAAGAGATGCAGACATTTACATACAAAGTGGTAACGTAAAAGTAAATGGGGTGGTCATTACCGAAATGGGCTACCAAGTAAAATTAACGGATGCTGTCCAATTTGATGGCGTAAACATTACCCCAGAAAAGAAGGAATATATTTTATTAAATAAGCCTAAAAACTTTTCTACGGCAGGAGATGATGCTCCAGGATCAGCAAATGTTTTGGATTTAGTGCGAAATGCAACCAAAGCAAATTTAATCCCTGTAGGACGAATGGACAAAACGACTACTGGATTATTATTGTTTACCAATGATACAGAAATTGTTCAAAAATTTACGGTTCCCAATCAACGCTCGTCGAAAGTATACCAAGTCACTTTAGATAAAAACTTAAAATTTGAAGATTTGGAACGCATTCAAAAAGGATTAACCATTGAAGACCACAGAGTGTTTGTGGAAGAAATAACTTATATCGAAGACCAACCCAAAAGTGAAATTGGTATCAAAATGAAAACGTCCAATGTAAAAGTGGTGCGTAAAATTTTTGAACATTTAAAATACGATGTATTGAAAGTAGACCGAGTTACCTTTGCGGGGTTAACGAAGAAAAACCTACCAAGAGGCGATTGGCGTTTCTTAACCGAACAAGAAATCATCAACCTAAAAAATTCTTAAATTTTTTTGAAATATACACAGACACATAGCAATTTTTTATGTGTCTTTTTTTTTATTTAGTAATCTTTGCGAACTTTATGACGAACCAAATCCAACAAATTGCCCTTCGATGGTTTGATGCCTTCAATACAAAAAATCTTGAAAAATTATTGGCACTATACGACGATGAGGCCCAACATTATAGCCCGAAATTAAAGATTCGTCAGCCCGAAACAAATGGTTTAATCATCGGTAAAGAAGCAATGCGCAATTGGTGGCAAGACGCTTTTGATCGATTGCCAACATTGCAATACAAAGTCACTTCGTTAACCGCAAACTCAGATCGCGTTTTCATGGAATACACGAGACAAGTACAAGGAGAAGAAGATATGTTAGTAGCTGAAGTGTTAGAAATTAAAGACGGGCAAATTGTGTTTTCCAGAGTTTATCACGGATAATTCAACTAACCTTCTACAACATAATCGGCAAAAACCTGCTCAATTTCAGTAAATACATCTAATAATTGATTGATGCCATCGGTGGTCACCAATTTTTGTTTGTATTCTTTAAATCCGTGAATGCCTTTGAAGTAATTAGTATAATGACGTCGCATTTCGTTAATTCCTAAACGTTCGCCTTTCCAATCGACACTCCAAATCAAGTGATTTTTTGCAGCTTCAATTCGGTCGTTCATGTTGGGTGCTACTAATTTTTCTCCGGTAGCAAAATAATGTTTGATTTCATTAAAAATCCAAGGATAACCGATGGCTGCACGACCAATCATCATCCCGTCTAAACCATATTTGTTTTTATATTCCAATGCTTTTTCAGGCGAATCGATATCACCGTTTCCAAAAATAGGCATGGTAATTCTTGGGTTTTCTTTTATGCGTTGGATATGACTCCAATCAGAATGTCCTTTGTACATCTGCGCACGTGTTCTAGCATGCACCGTCAAAGCTTGCACACCAATGTCTTGCAAGCGTTCGGCAACTTCGTCTATGTTGATGGAACTTTCATCCCACCCCAAACGCGTTTTAACCGTCACGGGAAGATTGGTTCCTTTTATCACCGCTTTGGTTAAGCGCACCATCAAATCTACATCTTTCAAAACGCCGGCTCCTGCTCCTTTACACACCACTTTTTTTACCGGGCATCCAAAATTGATATCAACCAAATCAGGTTGAACCGCATCCACAATTCGAGACGACATCTCCATAGCTTCTTCGTCACCACCAAAAATTTGAATTCCCACAGGGCGTTCATAATCAAAAATATCCAGCTTTTGCTTGCTTTTCACCGCATCCCGAATTAATCCTTCCGAAGAAATAAATTCTGAATACATCAAATCGGCTCCGTGTAATTTACACAAACGACGAAAAGGCGGATCGCTCACGTCTTCCATCGGCGCTAACAATAACGGGAAATCGGGTAATAAGATGTTACCAATTTTTGGCATGGTACTGTACTTTTTTTGCAAAGATAGAATAAGATTTTTGATTGAAGATTACTGATTTTTGATTTTTGCTTTTTTCTCTTCTTATCGATTGGTTTCTGTTATCATGAATCAAAACTTTACCCTATATTTGCAGATTAATTGCACTAAAGTCGCTATTGAAATTTGAACTTGATATTGAAGCATGAAAAACATTAGAAATTTTTGCATTATTGCACACATTGACCATGGAAAAAGTACGCTTGCCGATCGATTACTTGGTGCTACTCAAACCGTTACTGCACGTGAAGAAAAAGCCCAGTTATTAGACAATATGGACTTGGAACGCGAGCGTGGAATTACCATAAAAAGTCACGCCATTCAAATGGAATACACCTATAAAGGTGAAAAATATGTTTTGAATTTAATTGACACACCCGGTCATGTGGATTTCTCGTATGAAGTATCGCGATCTATTGCAGCTTGTGAAGGCGCACTATTGATTGTTGATGCGGCACAAAGTATTCAAGCACAAACCATTTCAAATTTATATTTGGCTTTAGAAAATGATTTAGAGATCATTCCCGTACTCAATAAAGTGGATTTACCGAGTGCCAATCCGGAAGAAGTGAGTGACGATATCATCGATTTACTTGGATGTAAATTAGAAGATATCATTCATGCCTCAGGAAAAACAGGCTTTGGTGTTGAAAATATTTTAGCCGCTATCATTGAAAAAATACCTGCACCAAAAGGAAATGTTGAAGAACCTCTTCAGGCCTTAATCTTTGATTCACATTACAATCCGTTTCGTGGAATTGAAGTTATTTTTAGAGTAAAAAATGGAGAAATCAGAAAAGGGCAAAAAATTAAGTTCATGGCAACTGGCAATGAATATTTTGCCGATGAAGTGGGGACGTTGAAATTAAATCAAGTTCCAAAAGATGTTATTTCCACGGGTGATGTAGGGTATTTAATTTCGGGAATCAAAGAAGCTAAAGAAGTAAAAGTAGGTGACACCGTAACCGATGCCAAAACACCAACTACCAATATGATTCAGGGATTTGAGGATGTGAAACCAATGGTTTTTGCCGGAATCTATCCCGTAGATACGGAAGATTACGAAGACCTTCGTGCTTCTATGGAAAAATTACAATTGAATGATGCTTCGTTAGTGTTTACCGCAGAGAGTTCGGCCGCCTTAGGATTTGGTTTTCGTTGTGGATTCTTAGGAATGTTACACATGGAAATCATACAAGAACGTTTGGAACGCGAATTCAATATGACGGTAATTACTACCGTTCCTAACGTTTCTTACCTAGCGTATACCAAAAAAGAGCCGGAAGTTGGCATGATTGTAAACAATCCATCTGATTTACCAGAACCTTCTAGATTAGACCGTGTAGAAGAACCTTACATAAAAGCAACCATCATTACCAAAGCAGATTTTGTGGGTAATGTAATGAGTTTGTGTATTGAAAAACGAGGCTTAATTACCAATCAAACCTATTTGACTACCGAACGTGTAGAATTAAATTTTGACATGCCGTTAGCCGAAATCGTATTTGATTTTTATGACCGATTAAAAACAGTATCCAAAGGATATGCCTCTTTTGATTACCATCCCATAGGAATGCGTACATCTAAATTGGTAAAATTAGACGTTTTATTAAATGCCCAATCTGTCGATGCCCTTTCGGCATTGATCCACGAAGATAATGCCTACAATATTGGCAAAAAAATGTGTGAAAAATTACGCGAATTGATTCCAAGACAGCAATTTGACATCCCTATTCAAGCAGCTATTGGTGCCAAGATTATTGCGCGTGAAACCATTAAAGCCCTTCGAAAAGATGTAACGGCTAAATGTTATGGAGGAGATATTTCTCGTAAACGTAAATTATTAGAAAAACAGAAAAAAGGAAAAAAACGCATGCGCCAAGTAGGAAATGTAGAAATTCCACAAGAAGCATTCATGGCTGTTTTGAAGCTAAACGATTAAAAATTAGCCCTTGTAACTATACAAACGCAACCGAAATACCGGTTGCGTTTTTTTTATTAACATTAACAATTGTAGCCTCGTTTTTTTACGAAAAGAAAAGTAAATTTACCCTCATGTATGCACTGGTCGACTGTAATAATTTTTACGTTTCTTGCGAACGTGTTTTTCAACCCCACTATAATGGAACGCCTGTAGTAGTGCTTTCCAACAATGACGGTTGTGTCATTTCACGCAGTAACGAAGCTAAAAAAATAGGCGTTACCATGGGCGTTCCCGAGTTTAAAATAAAAGACCTCATTCGGCAACACCAAATAAAAGTATTTTCATCTAATTATGTGCTATATGGCGATTTGAGCCAACGTGTAATGAAGATATTAGAACACTACACACCAAATGTAGAAGTATACAGTATTGATGAAGCCTTTTTAAACTTTGAAGGACATACCATCTCAGATTATTATTTTCTTGGTACGCAAATGCAAGAACGGATCATGAATTGGTTGAGTATTCCAACTGGCATCGGATTTGCACCCACCAAAGCATTGGCAAAAATAGCCAATAAGATTGCCAAAAAATATCCCGAAAGAACACGAGGTGTTTATGTGATTGACGCCGAAGAGAAACGAATCAAAGCCTTAAAATGGACAAAAATCGAAGACGTATGGGGCATTGGATTTCGATTGACCAAAAAAATGTACCAACAAAAAATACGAACCGCATTTGATTTTACCCTACCCCATAACGAAGCATTCATCAAAAAAGAGATGGGTGTGGTAGGATTGCGTTTAAAATATGAATTAGAAGGACGATCGGTTTTAGCACTGAACGAACCCAAAACCAAACGAACCATTGCCATTACAAGAAGTTTTGAACACGATATAAGCGACTACAATCTATTGAAAGAACGCGTTGCGACCTTTGCTTCGCTGTGCGCTGAAAAATTGCGCATGCAAAATTCTTGCTGTTATGCCGTCATTTTATATTTACAAAAAAACAAATACAAAACCACCGATTCGCACTACAGTTATTACCGACTCAAAACACTATCCTTTCCGAGTAATACCGCTTTTTCAATAAGTAATATTGCTGTCCAACTCTTGCAAGAAGGGTATCAGGAGGGCGAATTGTATAAAAAAGCAGGTGTCATTGTCACCGAAATTATCCCGGCCAATCAAAAACAGTTTCATTTGTTTGACGATGAAAATCCGAAGTATCAAAAAATTATGGACGTAATGGATGCTTACTATAAAAAAAATGGGGTACGAAAAATACGGTTGGGTAGTCAGGATTTACAACGCACCTGGAAAATGAAACAGCAACACCTTTCTAAAAAATATACTACTAACTTTGAAGAAATAATTGAAGTAAAATGTCAGTAACCCAAAAAATAAAGTGCTACTTTCCGGATGAAAATGCCACACAAAAACATCCTTTTTTTTCAGGGGGTATCAAAGCAGGATTTCCTTCACCTGCAGGCGATTTTGAAGAAAACAAAATTAGTTTAGACAAAACATTGGTCAAAAATACGGAAGCTACGTTTTATGCAAAAGCGGTTGGGAATTCTATGACCGGAGTTGGAATAGATGATGGCGACATCTTAGTGATTGATCGTAGTTTAGAACCCGTACACGATAAAATAGCGATTTGTTTAATCGATGGTGAATTTACAGTAAAACGTATTAAAAAAGAAGGTGAAGCACTGTTTTTAATGCCTGAAAATTCAAATTACAAACCTATTGAAATAAAATTAGATACCGAATTTACCGTTTGGGGCATCGTAACGTATGTCATAAAAAAGGTATAAAAAAAGAGCTGAAAAATCAGCTCTTTTTTTTATTTGTAAAAGAAATCTACTAGAAATTTCCTCTATTATCTTTAATCTCTGCTTTGTCTTTAATAGCTATGTAAGCTTGTGAAGAAGCATACGATTGATTCTGTGACTTTTCTTGATTGATATACTTTGCATAATCAGAAATGGCAGGTGCTTTAACAACCTTCTTAGCTCTAACCACAAACATACCACTTGTTCCTTCAATAATTTCTGAAGTTTTTCCAGCAGCTAATCCAAATGCTTTTCCAACTACTTTTGGCTCCATACCAATGTTCATAATCATTGGATTTTTAACAGTCACAGCAGTAGCAGAAAGTACTGAAGCACCAGATGCTTTTGAAACAGCTTCTAATGAGCTTCCACTCATTTTTTTCTTGATGATTTCGGCTTTTTTCTGATTTTTTAAGATCGGTTCTATTGATTGTTTCGCTACATCTAAAGGAAGTAATTCTGTATCGTTTATATCTTTTAATTTGGCGACAACAAAACCTTGAGGCACTTCAAAACGCTTAATTCCACCTACTTCTGTTTCTTTGTTAAAACTCCAACGAACTATTTCTCTTTGCGAACCTAAACCTTGAACATATTCGTCATACGCCTTAATATTAGTTGCAGGAGCAACTACTAAGCCTGCTTTCTTAGCTATCGCTTCAAAATCTTTATTTTCTAATGCGCTAGATTCTAATTGACTTGCTTTCGTGTAAGCTGCATCAATAGTCGCGTCTGAGGCTTGAATTTTTTGAGCTACAGTACCCAATAATACGGCATCGTTTTTACCCGACACTTTCATTACGTGGAAACCAAATTCTGTTTCTACTACTCCCATAGTCCCTACAGGATTGTTAAAAACAAAATCATTGAATTTAGGCGTCATTTGACCCGGAGCAATGTTATCGTACTCTCCTCCATTATTTTTTGATCCAGGATCGTCAGAATTTGTAATGGCTAACATTGGAAAATTTCCAGGATTTGCTTTGGCTTGTGCCAATAAATCATTGGCTAATTTTTGAGCCTCTTCTTTTGTTCTTGTAGCTGTTGAACGTTCTGCGCCTTTGTACGCTAACAAGATATGACTAGCTTTTGCAGTTGCATTTGGCTTTCTCCCTATCATTCTAGACAAACATTGGTGACCGTTGTGAATATAAGGTCCGTAAACAGCTCCTGCAGGTAAATTAAATAATTGCTCTTGAAATTCTACAGGTAAGTCTTTTTTTGCTACATATGTAGAATCAAATTTAATATCAGAATTATCATTTACAAATTTTCCAACATTAGAAACCGTTCTGAATCCATCAATAGTATCGTTCTTTTTCGTTTGTTCGTTGTATACAACTTTACCCGTTAATACCCCGCTAATCGATTCCAACATGGCGGCTTCATCTTCTTTTGAAGGCTTGCTATCCACTAAAATAAAATCAATACTTCTGGTAGGATCAGATTTGTATTTTTTAGGGTTTTTCTTCATAAACTCTAAAATCTCTGCATCAGTTACTTTTACTTGTTTATCGTTAACGGTTGAAAATGCTATAGTAACATAATCGAAATCAGCCTTATTCTCTTCCATTTGGTAGGCAAATTTGCCTTCCGCTTTTGTTGTAACTATTGCTGATTTGATCATCGTATTGTACATTTGCTCTACGGCATACGTTTCAATATTTTTCTCAAAATCTTTCCACTGCAACCATTGTTCTTGATTAGGAGCATTTTTTAAAGACTTTATATATTCTTTAAATTTATTTTCATCAAATTGACCTGCAGCATTTAAAAATTGTTGATTTTGAGCAAAATTTGGGTTCTGTTTGATCACGTTGATTAATTGTTCACCACCAATTTTAAGACCTAACTTCTCAAATTCTTCTCCAAGAATAATACTTCTTACTTTTTGTTCCCAAGCTGTATTCATAGCTTGCGTATTACTCATCCCTTGCCCTTGCTTTTCCATCATTGCAACTTGTTGCATGAATTCTTGTGCTGAAATGTCTGTTCCATTTATTGAACCTACACTATTTGCACTGCTTCCAAAAGTTCCACTCTTGATCACATCTGCTAATACAAATGAAAATAATGCCAATGCAATAATTACAATTAAGAAGAATGAACGTTGTCTAATTTTAGATAAAACTGCCATTTTTATTTGTGTTTAATTTTTTTTTCAGAGGGCGAAAATACGATTATCTATTTAATAATAAAAATAGTAAACATAGATTTTCACAGATTTTTTTGATTTTATTTTTTATTTTGATATTTATTGTAAAAATGTCTTCTAAAGAAAAACATTCCGAGCGAAACTACAGCAATAACAATACTCAAAACATAACTTTCCTGCTTATCGAATTTTGAAAAGGCGTCATATGCAAAAAAAGCAGCAAATGCGAGATAAAAATATTGTACAAATTTTAAATAATTCATGATATAGTATTTTTAATTTAGTCTATAGAGTTTACTTCACCACTGCTTCGCTGCATGTTGAAGATTTTAAAATCTTTGCTAAAGTCAACCCCAGGCCCCTCTAAATAACCTCCTACTTCATCGGTATATTTAAAAGGCTTTTCTGTAAAAAACCATTCGTTCTTCTGATCATAATACAATTGGGACATTTCTAGTTTTTTTCCATCGTGAGAAGTGATGATGACTTTTCCTTGTAAATCAATAATTTTTGTTTTTTTATAAGAAATAGCATAATCAGCAATTATTGTACTTTGATTTCCATTTTCATCCATCAATGTCAGATGAATTCCTTTTGGAAATTCGGTAAATGGGTGTGAAACAGCTGCAAAATCAAGCATTTTGGGACTTTTCAAAATGGATTTTATGCGTCCTGAATCCGTATACTTTAAATGAATAGAATCAACTGAACCGGAAGGAGCAAAAGAAGTTTCCGTCAATTTTTTTACATTTTTTAAATCGCTTTCACAAGCCAGCAGAAACAATACACTTAGCAACAAAATAGCACTTTTAATGAGAGACGTTAAGCAATTATGAAAACGCATTTTAAGGTGTTTTTAGTCGATTTTTCTCTTGATGAACCATAGGTCGCTTAACGACAATGCAACAGTCACATTAATATAATTCTCTTCAATCAAACCATTAGTTCGAGTTCCTTTTTTACCATATTCAAGACCTAAATTGATTTTTGAATACCCAACAGGTAAGCCCAAACCAAAAGTTAGTGCATAATCATTAATACTTGTGTTATTAATCACCATCCCTGTGTTTTCATATCTAAAACCTCCTCTATAAACGATTCTACTGAAATAATTCCCAAAAGAATCATACTTAGGTATGTAAAACCCTCCTAAAGAAACTTTCTTTGAGTTTTCAAAAGCTACATTGTCAACTGATCCAAATCGGTTGGTCATTTCACTGTTGTTTGAAAAAGTAACTTCTGAACCAATTGCCCATTTTTTACTTTCTCCAATACCTAATCCAAAAGTAAAGACAGCGGGGATCTTCATTTCTGTATCATTCACTGGAATATCATTTTCTTCTCCAACCAATTCAATTCCGTTGATGTTATATAAAATTGTGGCAATTTTTCTTGTGTTTTCAGATGTTAAAGTAGCACTTGGATGATAGGTAATACCCGCATTTAAATCCAATTTGGCATTTATTTTTGTTTTGTATAAAAATCCTGTGTTTAATGAAACTCCCGTCAATTTAGAATTATTGCGTTCTCTACTACGCAATTGCAAGACTATAGGAGAGTATATGGATTCAATATATTCGGTTGTAATATCTCCAAAATTGTAACCCAAATCAAATCCGAAACTTAGTTTATTTGTCAAATTATAAGCGGCTCCAACATATAATTTATTTACATTTCCATTGCCAAAATTTCGTCTATTCCGAACCGTATTATCCACTTCAGTTGCCGTATTTTCTATCTTATATCCCACAGCTGAATACGGCATGATTCCAAATGTGAAACCAAATTTTCCATAAGGAAATCCAACCGCTAGATAATCAATTGTAGTACGTTGTGCTTTTTCATTTTCTGCAGCAGTCGTAAAGTTTGTCGTAGAAGTAGTGGCGCCAATTGTAAATGCAGTTGATTTTAATTTTGAAAACGATGCTGGGTTTACAATATTTAATTGAATACTATCATTAAAAATACTTACTCCTCCCATTGCTCTTACATCATGTGTTCCTTTGAATTTTATTTCGCCCAAACCATAATAAGAATAGGGAGATGCCGTATTATCTTGAGACCAAGAAACGGAAGAAATTAGGATGCATACAAACGCGGAAATTTTTTTAATCATTTTGATGTATATAAGTTGATAATAGGCGCAAACTTTCTAACAAGAAATTTGAATGGGCAAATATGGTGTTTTTTAATCTTTTAGCCAAAAAATCTGCGTCTCCTCCTGTTAAAATTACTGTTAAATCTGGATATTTATGAAAATATTGGGAAATAATCCCATCGATTTCAAAGGTCAAACCATTTATTATTCCGCTATGAATCGAACTTTCAGTTGAATTACCTGTCAGAGCATGTGGATCATTTTTTTCTAACAACGGAAGATTTTGGGTATAATCATTTAAACTTTTATAGCGCAAGGCAATTCCTGGAGATATAGCACCCCCCATATATTGGTTTTGCTGATCTACAAAATCATAGGTTACACATGTTCCTGCGTCAATAACCAGCTTATTTTTATTTGGAAACATTAAGGTAGCACCAGCAGCCAGTACCATTCGATCTACACCAAGGGTTTCTGGGGTAGTATAAAGGTTAGTAAAGGGAAATTTGGTTTGATGATGGATGATTTGAGTAACAACTTGCTTTTGAATGAAATCCAATACCTCGAGGTCAAATTGACCCACCGTAGAAAACAGTGCTTTTTCAATTTTTGGGTATTTTTTGAAAACTTCAGAAAAAAAGATACGCGCTTCTTGGGGATCCACCACAAACAAATCTACAAGGATATCTTGTTCAAATACAGCTACTTTAATTCTTGAATTCCCAATATCTATAGTAATAAGCATCTACTTGTTTTTTGAATTGCAAATATACAAATTGATTTTTTTTAAAAATTGTTTTGGATAATCTAAAATAGATTCTATATTTGCAGCCGCAATGAACAAATAGAAATTCTTGTTTTTGTAAAGGTACCTTAGCTCAGATGGTAGAGCAATGGACTGAAAATCCATGTGTCCCTGGTTCGATCCCTGGAGGTACCACAAAAATAATCCCTAATCACTTATAAATCAAGTAGTTAGGGATTTTTTGTTTCTCAAGGGGACTTGAAAGGGGACTCAAAAAAGTTAATTTATTTTAACTTATCTTAATGTAATTTAAAAATTTATATCATAAAAAAACCCACTTATTAGTGGGTTTTTAGGATTTGATTGATATATTAGTTTAGCCTTGAGTATACTTCATCTCTTAAATAAAGAACACGACCTCCAACTTTTCTTGAAACTAGTACTTTTTTCTTTTCCCAATTGTGTAGGGTTACTAAAGAGACATTAAGTAATTTAGAAACTTCTTCTCTTGTCATTAAATCAGATTTCGTTTTATTTCCTTCAATATTATTAATCATTCCCATCATTTTTTGAAATTCCGATGAAAGAGCTTCTTTCACCAATCTTTCTAAATCTTCTCTTGTAAATTCTAATACACGATATGTTGATTCTTTCATAAGTTCAAATTTTAAAATTAAAATGAACCTTTACGACTGGTTGAAACGGGTTGTTTATTCTTTATGGGTTTGTCCTCCCAATATGGTTTTTAGTCAGTTTATTGACTTTGTTATCAAATTATATCGAGTATTACGCTACTTCACCTAAATCATACTCAGACAATCTTACCTCTGATGCCATTACAAATTGTGGATTTAATTCATATCCAACATATTTTCTATCAGTCAATACTGAAACTTCGCCAGTTGATGCTGTGCCGTTAAACATATCTAATATTGTATCCCCTGGTTTTGATGTTGCTAAAACAAAAATTAAGGGCAAACTAAGAGGATAGGTCGCTGAGTGTTCCATCAAAAAATTTGCATCAGCTAAGCATTTACGTCTTAATTCTAACGTATTAGAACCTGAGTGTGTCAATATGTTATCTCTAAAATCTAATCCTGAAACTAATTTTGGATATTTCATTTTTGTTCCCATAGATACACTATTATTTTCGTCAATAAATTCCGACAACCAAGTGTCATTGAAAAAATAATCCGCACTCTTCACAAAATGAAATATTGGTTCAAAATTTCTAACACTTCTTTTCCCTTGAGTAAATTGAACATTCGACTTTAACCACAAGTACTGGTCCACATACTTCCAACCTCTCTTTTTCATTTCAATTAAAAATAACTCAGGAACACTTTGATATTCTCCATTGATTACACAATCATTTATATTAACAAACAACGACCCATCATTTTTCAATACTCTTTTTGCATCTTCAAATAAATCACATAGATTATTAATAAAGTCAATCACTTCCTTTTCAAGACCAAGTTGATTCTTACCAATTCCATAGTTACGCATCTGAAAATATGGAGGAGATGTAATAATTGTTTGTATAGACCTATCTTCTAATTGAAATAAATCACCACATGAAGAATTATAGATTTTAACTTTTTCAGTAATATATTCATAATTAGAACGAACAATAACATCATTATATTTCTTAAGAAGTTCTCTTTCCAATTTTTTATCTAATTCATTAAGAGTTATTTCTCCTTTATCAATTTTTGAAAATTCCTTATTGATTTTCTCGATATCATCCCCGTGTAACTTAATAACCTTATCTTGAATAGATTTTATCTTATTTACTTTGTATTGTCCAATAGATTTATACGCATTGTCTTTTTCCTCTCTCACCACTTTCATTTGTGGATTCAGGTCGGTTCTAATTCCTCTACCAACTGAATAGAATTCTTCGTAGAATCTAACTTCAGAGGCAATCTCAATGATTGATTTTACTCTGAATTTGTTTGTGGAAACAGAGATTACATCCTTCATTTCTTCTGGAACATCGATAAAAACTACAGGAACTTCCTCAAGACCTATGTCAAGGGCAATTTGATGACGAAGATTACCTGAAATAATCTCATAGTCATAGTTAACTAATAAGGGGGTCAATAATCCAAACTCTTGGATATTGTTACGAATTTCATCGTAGTTCACAGGAACTAAATACATTGAATTGGTTGTTGAATTTTTCTTCAACATTTGTGGAGCCACCACAGAAACTTTTGGCATTTGTAATTTGTTCATAATAAAATGGTTTTAGAATGAACCTTTACGACTGGTTGAAACGGGTTGTTTATTGTTTATCGGTTTTTCCTCCGAGTAGGGTTTTTAAGACGGTTTATCGTCTTTACCAACTATAACTTCTACAATAAAAGTTTAAGAACTTGATTAAAAGAAAAAGATTTATTTCTTAATCACGGTACAAAGATATGTTACATTAAAGAAGTATGCAAACATTTATTAATATATTTTTAGATAATTTTAATTTTTACTTGTTTTACTGGGCTTAACGGGGATTATTTTTTTGTTGGTGGATTAAATGAAAGTGGAGCAACCCTGTTAATGTGCTCTAAGGTTACTTTCTTGAATATATCCTCTAATTCTAAGTCGCTTAATTTTGTATAATTATACTTTTCTAAATTCAACCTCTTGAGAATATATCGAGGTTTGTTTTCTTTACCCGGTACTTCAAACCCCCACTTTATGTTGATTATAACTTGTTCGGGTTTATCAACCTTTGATTTAGATTTATACCAATCAGGGGATAATCGGTATTCCAATTCAACTAATTTACTTTTCCAATAGTAATATAATTCTATTTGGTATTTCATTTCAGATAAATCATCCATATCTACTGTATGAAGAGGTGATTTCTCTAAAAAATGATTATAAATAATTGAATTTATATCGTAAAGTAATTTAGAATCTTTCTCTTTTTTTGGATATTTTTCAATAGTACCAAGATAAACAAGTATGGATTTGTCCTCTAAAAACTTTCCATTGTATAAAAACTTCCATTTTACATTAGCAACTAGAGTATTAACCGAATTCCGGTTTTTCAGTTCATATATCTTATACACAGGATTAGAAAGATATTGGATTTTTTCTTGGTTTTCCTTCCACTTATCGTAATTGTCAACGGATGCATTATGATTTTCATAAAAGGGTAAAAGTATTTGATTGATGGAATCAACTAAAATACCAAGATTATTTATTAAGGGAAGTAATTTATTAATTCTATTCAAATACATAATAGCAAATATAAGTAAGTTTAATAAATATTGACAACCTGTAATAATTAAAGTTATTAGCAAACATACGACTATTTATAATGAAATTGGTAGTTTATTATTACCTTAATTAACCTTTTTTGCCAGGAAACGATAGTAGTAAATTACCGAAATACCCAATAAACAACCCAAAACCATCAAAAGGGATTATCCCGTAAGTAAAACAAACAACACTATGAACAAAAAGAACACCGAGAGGATTAAAGTATTACTAGAAAAAATAAAAGAAACAGAGAATGATAGACCATTCACAATTGTAGTTGTGGAGTATGATTCAGAGGAATTCTTTGATAAAAATTACTCTATATCCAAGTGGTTCCAAAAATTAACTAATTCTAAAAGTGCTACAAGTAGATTAACTAACCGTGAATGGTTCAAGAATATTGACGGGGGTTTCTACAAATATGAAGTAACTACTGACACCACAAAAATTATAATGGCATTCACGAGTATTAAGTCCATTCTTGAATTAGACCTTGCTGTAAGAATAAATAAGATTGGTCCTAAACCCAAAGATATAACCATTGGTATTCAAGATTGGGAACTTTTCAATCAGTACTTCACTACACTTTTTGATGTAAGAACAGGAACGGAGACTTTCGGGGCATTGAAGACGATGGATTATTACCAAGTTGAAATAATGCAAGAACTAATTGAGCCTGAAAATCAACTTTTCAATCAACTTGAATATTTATAGTAAACAATTAACATGAGAGAATTAGAAGATTTTTTAGGATTTCCTGCAAGAATAGATAGAGAAAAAGGTACGGTTGAGTTTGAAAGTAATTGCGAATTTCCTAACCAAAGTAATGAATGTGCTAAACTATTTGATTCTATAGAACGATTATTTATTGATGAGGTAAAACTTAAATTCCCATTAAACATAAAAGAATGGAAAGCAATTATTGAACCCACTGATGAAAATTTAAGTAATTACTATTCCCACGATGGAATAAAACATTTTATACAAGAACATAAGAATAAGATAATTGATACAACCACCTTCTTCAAACCTGAAGTATTTTATAGTAGGGACCAAGAATTGCCAAATCTAATTTTTCACTTTTACAAAATTAATTATACTGGAAAATTGAATATCTACAACTCATATGGTTTTGTAAATAAGTGTCGTATAAAATATAAAGACATAAAGCAGTTGACACCCGACAGAAAAGAAAGCCTCAAACAGAAAGGAATTAATGTAAACTGGATTAGAAACATCCCTTTATTCCCCGCTGAACTAATCAAGTTTGACAAACAAGATAATATAATGGATTTTAAATTTCAAGAATTAAATAAATCAAACTTTAGCGAAGAAATATGATAGTATCAGTAAGACAAAGAATCAAGGAACAACTCAACGAAATAAAAAAAGAAAAGAGTAAAATTTTTTATTGTATCGAACTCACTTTTGACGCAATAAAATTCAACGAACATTTTAATGACTATAGGAACTTTTGGCATTTATTAACCCAAAACTTTTTTGGACCAAAAGAATTCAAAAAATCAAATAATGATTGGTATGATGAACTTGAACCTGAAGGCTTTTACTTTTTTACTGAATCATACAACTTAGTTCAATTTAGAATTTATCTTGAAACCAATAAAAAAATCAAATATGAGGAATTAATTAAAAGAGTAAATGATATAGTTCCAATCATTGAAGTTGAACTATACCATAACGATGAATATCGATTTAATAAAATGTTTGCAAACGACATATTCAAGATTCAAAAATCCGAGATACAATATATCGGTAAAGTACATGTTCCTGAGGTAGAAGATAATGAACTACCATTTTAAGTTATCAAAACATTCACTTTTTTTACCTCTTTAAAGTTTTCCAACTCTACACATTTAAAAATCATATTGAGAACTGATAACAATCTATTCTCAATGTGATTTAATTCTTTTAAAGAAACAGGTTGCCTTATATCCAATGAAACCTGTTCTACTCCTTCAACCCAATAACTATAATGTGTGCGATTTAAAAAATATTTTAATGGGTTTAAATTTATGGTGATATGACTACCAAACTCTTGTCTTATACTTTTTGACAATAAATTATTAATTAGTCTGTAGTTTGAGTATAGTTGGGGATTTGCCATTTCTAAAGTTTTAACTTCTTTATTTTTGTAACCGTATTATAGTGTAATCCTACAATTTTCGCAACCTCCACATTCTTATATCCTTTTTTGATATATTCAAGAGCTTTTAAGTTTTTTGGTTTAGATAAGAACTTATAGACATCCTCAGAACTGCCTCTCTTTCTCCCAGTATAAACATTCCCTTTTAGTTTTGCGACCATAATCCCCTCCATTTGTCTTTCTTTCGATATGCTTCTCTCCATTTCCGCCAGAGTACCGAGAATTGAAATTATCATCTTAGTAATATTATTCTCTGTTCCATCGGGTTGGATAGTACTTAAACCTTGAGATATAAAATGAATACAAATTTTCTTTTCAGTGAGGAATTTAATATTAGAGAGAATGTCTAATAAGCATCGGCCGAGTCTATCAATTTGCCAAACATATAATTCAGTTAAAGCTTCTTTCTCAATTAGCCGGAGTAATCGACGTCCGCCATCCCGCTCAAAAAGATTTATTGCTCCGCTGCATTTATCCTCAACGACGAGTTGAAAATCTTTTTCATTAACTCGTTGCCTATCCGTTTTTTGTTCAAGTGTACTAGTTCTTACATAAAGGACTTTCATATTTCACATTTTTAGGTTAAGGCTAATTACACGCTAATTTTGTGAATATGCACTAGTTAAAGTGCTAAATAATTGCTAAATTGAGTAAGTTGGTAACTCACAATAAAAGGTATACCCTATAAAATAAAAAATCCCCACTTTAGGCGGGGATGAAAATTCATTTTTACTTATTCTTATTTATTTCATTCATTGACTTCAAAAAACTATTTACCGAAATATCTGCAAGTAATTCAACAAACTTCATTATTTCAATTACTTCTTCATCTGTAAGTTTTTTTTCTCTGTTTTTATTTAATATTTGTTTTACCTTATTGAGTTCCATTATTTGTTCATTATTATGTTCACATACTTATTTTATGTGGTAGTAATGAAAATTTCATCAACATATCCTTTAGATTAAGTTTAGGCTAACATACAGCGGAAAACCTATATGTCGGCGCCTGTTTTTGGTATTTTTTTGAGACACTAATTAAATTGAGACAAAATATTTAAATATTATTAAGTTAACTTCTAATGTCATAATAAACCTATTGGGATAATTGCTAAGTTCCCCCTGCCTCCGTTGAATAGACTCTCTTTAAAAAAAAGGGGGGGTATCCCCCCCTCTATTAAGGGGTATAGGTAAAATTTAGTCATCAATAGTCGGAAAAAAGTGATTCCAAAAATTTTTAAATTTTTGGAATCAACTCTTGATTTTTTCGATGTAGACTATATTTATTAAAGTGTAGATTCTCGAGTCTGAAATAATGACTGTCACACCCCATCACGAAAAGCAATGATATGAAGTGGGGCAACTAGGTCTTCTGTCTATATTATAATTTTCAACCCAACTTGACTACAAAAAACAGTCTTGGGGGGCAGGGGGGCAAGCCCAAAAAAAATATACACCCAGTATAAACTGAAACAAAATAAAACTAACTAATAAAACACCTACAAATTATATTCACCTCCGCCAGCAAACAGAAAAAATTATAGCTTTTTTATTTAATAAATTTTCGGTACAGAAACAATAATTCACACCGAATACATTGCACATTTTTAATATAATTTGATTAAACCTCAAAATATTCTAATTAGGTTAGCAATACACTAAAGCACTTAAAATTAACAAACTAGACCCTGTACAAAAGTTTCAAATAAAAAAATATTTTTTATGCAGTACAGCAAATTATACGGCTATATTTTTGTCCTCGAAATCAGGTAGCTACTCTTTCAAATTCAATTTTTATAACTTTTAAAATAAATCAATTATTATGGAATTAAGAAACAAATTCGAGAACAGAAAGTTCAAATTCAACAACAAAGATTACAACAACAAATCATACGCACAAACGTATTATGACCTTGTTAAAGACGTATTAGAGGGTTCCCACGGGGAATTTAAATCAAGGAAAGATGCAAGTATTGCATTGGGTAAAACAATTTGTTTAAATTATGAAGACATACCGGAGTCTGCATTAAAATACAATTTATACAAACCGTTGCATGACATATATGTTATTACAAACAAAGATGTTAAAGGTTTCAATAAAGCAATAGAGCGAATTTCAAAGAAATTAGAAGTTGAAGTAGAATTCAATTAGATTTATTTAAACCCCCAATTTGACAGTTGGGGGTTTTATATTTAAATTTTTAAACATCAAAACAATAAAATAAGGGTGCAATTTGTTATAATATAAACCCCAAATTTTATGAAAAAAATATCATTAACTTTATTGTTGTTAGTTTTATCATCATTCAATACAACAAAGACAAAAGATGAGTTGCTATTCAAAGATGAATTCGGAAAACTTTCGGTTAATAAAGATTTTATTGTTGTGGATTACGCTACAGAAAAATATCTTCAGGGCGTTGGGAAATATGTTCAAATGATAGTTTTCTTAGATAAGAAAAATTATGTTGGTTCAGTTGAGGAAAAAGAATATATTAAAAACAAGTTATCTATTCTAAAAAAATATCAAGAAGAAGCAAAAAAGAAGATGCCTGTTTTTGACTATACAAACAAATCATTACGCATTGAACGTAGAAACAGAAGATGTTATTTTTTCTATTACGAACAACTCATTGAACTTGAATTTGGAAGAAAAATGGATGATGGGAGGTATTGTGTTGGTGGACATAATAGTGAACTTCAATGCAAAGAGAAAAACATTATTGTTACCCTGTATTATGACGGGATATACAAATATGGTGAACGAATTATTAAAGATGAAAAGAACAATATAAAATCTCGTACTGATTTTGGTCCGGAACACAGAAAATCCGCGATTTATTAATGACTTCAATCCAACCTCATTACAAAAATAATCAGGTCAAAAATCATAAATTATCCAAAATAAAAAGTTGAACAAGTGATTTTTTTTTCTGTTTACAAACGTTCCGGCGCTTGGCGAGGTTGCGAGCTTCGGAACCGATTATTTTCTGTTAAAGATAAAACTTCTTGCGAAAAGTAAACGTGTATTTACTACAAAATTCGCAATCTTGCCAAACGCCTGTTAGGCGTTCGGCTTTTTATTTAAATTCAACCGGTTCAACATCTATTATCCATCCTTTATTTTTCGCGATGCTTTTGTTACATTTTTCAGTTCCTGGATTTCCTCCAATGTAAATAGTTTTGTTTGAAATTTTATTATTATGCAAAGTTTCAAACAAAAGATTTAATTGGTTTGTATTTAATTGATTTGAACGTAAAAAAACTGAATTTAATTTTGTATTTTTCAACAAATTCAAACTCTTTAGCTGGTTATTTTCACAAGATAAATTTTCAAGTAAAGTGTTATTAGTAACATCTAAAATTTTAAGTTTATTCCAAGTACAATTTAACATTGTTAATTCACTATTTTTTCTGACATCAATATCATTCAAATTGTTTTTTAGAACGTCTAATGTTTCTAATTTGGGACAATTACTAATATTCAAACTTGTTATTTGGTTGTTGAAACAAACTAAACCTTTAATGGTATTTAGTTTACTGCCATTTATTGTTATAGTGTGGTTTATTTTGTCGGAATAATTATTCTTAAAATATTTTGGTAAAGACCATAAATCACTTGAGTTTATTGTCGTTCCATTTCCCCAATCAATTTTTGCATTTCCCCAAGAACCTAATAAACCAATTTCTAAACTTTCCACTTTCTCTGTGGTCATTACTATTTGAGTTTTATATTCTTCTTTACAAGAAATAAATAAAACCATAAGAATTATGAAAAAAAGATATTTATGAATATTTTTCAATTTGTTGAATTAAATTATTGAATTCTCCGTTCGCTCGTAAGCTGACGCCTAACGTTTTGCAGCTTGCAGAAGTGGCGGATTATAGAATCCTAAACTTTCGGTTAAACACTGACTTTGCAATTATAAAACCAACTTCAAATTAAGCCCAAAACCCGCCATTTTTGCAAACTGCTGTTGGCAGAAGTATTTTTATTTTTTAAAGTTCATTTTCATTGGATTTACTAACGGTGGAATTAATATGAAATCAAACCTTTCAAGTTCTTTCCTTAATTCCGAATTTATTTTAATTTTTTCTGTGTAACAATGATTTAATAATTCAGTATTATCTATTAAAGTCCATTCTTCTTTATTTCCTTTTTCTAAAACTATGTTTATCGGATTTTCTTCGGTTAAATCGTCTTTAATTTGATTATCTTCCATATAAAATCTTGGCATACATTTTATAGAAGTAGATTTTGTTTGGTTAAAGTGAGATAATTCTTTAATCATATTTCCTAAATCATAATAACCATAATTATTCATTCCATTCGATAAATGAACTGCTCCCATTTTTACAAACATTTTAGGTAAATCATCTTTTTTTGTTGCTAATTTGTAATATTTGCTAAAATTAGTTTTCATATTTTGAATTCTCTGAAGCCAACCATTTTGATACATGCCTTTTTCATTTTGCAAATAAATATTCCAAGATATTATTAAGTCTGAAATTATTTTTTGTACGGCAACATTCTTTTTGTCAGTTAATTCAAAAAATGTATTTATTTCTTTTGAATTAATGTATTTTTCAAATATTTTGTGTTTTGAGTCTTTCCAATATTTTTTAAATTCGGCAAGCATTAATTTAGAAGCATTCTCATATGCTGGTAAAATATTTTTTCTGTTTTTTGATAATTCTAAAATCTCGTCAAATAAGAAGAATTGAGCAGTTTGATATTCTTGGTCAATACCTAAAATTTGAAAGTTATTTTTTAGTGCAGTTTTTAAAAATATTTCATCTTCTTTTCCATCAAAAAAAGGAATAGGAATTTCTCCACTCAAATCGTTATACTTGGTATTGAAATCAAATAATTGTCCTTTATTTTGAATTTCTGAAACTAATTTTTTAGCGCTATTTGGACCAATTTCTGATACAAAATATTTAAATTTATTTTCAGAAAGTATTGGAATTAAACTATTTGTAAATAATGATATTTCAGAAGCGAAATGTTGTTCACCTAACAATATAAATTGGCTTTCAGAAATTTTATTAGTAAGAATTTCGGAACCATTTCCAACTATTTTGTCATTCTCAATTTTGAATTTATAACAAAATTTATCTATATCAGTTGATTTTAATTCTTTTTGAGAATAAACTAATGAAGATAATAAAATTAATAATAAAGAAAAGGTTTCTTTCATTTACGTTTTTTTAATATTTCTGCCAACGTTTCGCGGCTACAAGAAGTTGGCGATTTCGGAGACGAAAACTGTCTGCCACCACTGAATTTGATACGAAGCACAAAGCTTCATGTAACCACTGAACCGCCAATTTCTTGTAGGTGCTGTTATAAGCCGTTTTTCTTTCTGTCAAGTGTGTCATCAGTTCCTTTGTAAAACTCCTCTTTTATTGTCTGTGCCAATTCGGTTACTTCATAACCATAACTTGTCCCAGTATTATAGTCTCCAATAATTTGGCTCATTGCTGTCCATTCATAATAGTCATCATTTTCTTCTGCAGGCTTCTGTAAATACAATTTGTATGCGTCAACAATTTTAGTTGTCCCAAGAACTACACTTTCATTGTCTGTCAATAATTTGTTGGTCTTTACTTGCATAACTCCAAGTGTATGAGGTTTCTTTGTAATTCTGAATTTTATATTCTCAATTATTCTTGCAAGTTTAGGTCTATTGAAGTCTTCGTAAATAAGTATAGCGTAAGTTATTGCTTCTAAAACTTCGTTCTGCGTAATTTCCTTAATCTTTTTTCCGTATAAATTTTTGAAATAATTATGTCTTGTCTTCAAATAATTTTGTTTGCGTTTCACAGTCCCGTCTTCGGATAGTCTAATGTTGTTTGTTACTTGGAAAACAAAAATTAGAATAATAATCCATAATTCATTTGCAACTGTTGTAAAGTCGGGTAAAATATTAGTCTTTACCTTTATTATCTTGTCATAGGTAAAATAGGAAATTACCACTATTGCTCCCCAATACAGAAATTGTCTATACCAGTTTAATAACAACCCACGATTTGTCAACAGGTTGAAAAGAAGTCGGAAAACTATGTAGTAAATATTTACAAGAAAAATATTCCAAACATATTTGTCGAGTCCGAAATAGTACAATATGGTTGAGACAATGATGATATAAACTACCGGTGTCAAAACACGAATAAGAAAGTTTAATGCTGGAGCTTCTTCTGTCTTTACGAAAATTGATATTTCCATATATCCAATGGAATAGGAATGTTTCCCAATCCAATTTATTAGAAAAAACAGTCCGATGCCTAAAAGAATTTGAATTAAAAGTATGTCCATATCGTCTGTTGTCTTATGTGTTGTGTGTCGTCCTAAAATGGCTTATAACGTTTTGCAGATTTGCGATGGTGCGGACTAAAAAAGGGTTTTACTTTGTTTTATCACTAAGAATACAAATAGAAAACGACCTTTAAATTTAGAAAGGCCCCCACACTATCGCAAATATGCTGTTGTGTGATTGCTTTTTTAATTATTTTTTTCGAACTCTTGTAAAAATTTGTAAGTTGCATTTTTAAGAGATTTTCTCAAGTTATTACTTTCAGAACCACCACCACTTTTACGAATACCTTCTGTTTTTATTAGTTTTGCGTCATTAACTAAGTTATAATCTATTTTTGTTTTAAGAGTTGCCACTGAAAGCCCAAAAGTCCAGTTTATTTCCAAAATCTCAGCATCTACTAATATTATATCTTTTCCTGAATTTTTTTCAGACGTCTCCATGAATTTTAAATCGAGTTTGGTCTCATTCGCCAATTCTTGGATAGATTCTTTAAAAACTTCTTTTACATTTGGGGCTTTATAGCCACCTAAAACTGGCATACCACCTTTAACATCCATTGTAGTTTTGCTTTTTTGGTTTAAAGTAAAATAAATTGTCTTTGAACTATAAAAGTTTTTATTTAATGAATTATTTGTATAATTACTCACAGAACCACAATTTACAAATGTCAGAATAATTAAAGTAGTTAATAAAACATGTGGTTTTTTCATTTTTTCTATAGTTTTCTATTATTTTAAAGTGTCGCACAACGTTCCGCCGCTTCTCGTCAGTTGCGAACTTCGGAACTTTTTATTTTCTGTTAAAGATAAAAATTCTTTCGAAACGTAAACATCAACTTACTACAAAATTCGCAATTGCGAGAAACGGCTGTTAGCCGTTCGGTTTTTTATTTATTCAGTATTGTATTCAATTTTATAAATTCCATATCAGTTTCCTCTTTAACAATTCCAATATCTCTTTCAGAAATTTTTCCGGTAGAGTTATCCTTTATTTTGATTATTTTCTCGTTTGAGTTCAACGTTATAGTATCTCCAATATTTTCCAAGTCACATATGTGCGCATAAATTTCACTTTGGTTATTTTTGATAACATAAGGGAAATACTTTCTGTTTAAAACTTGATTAAATATTTTTCTGTTTGCTTCAAGATTTTTCACTTGTATAATTGCAAAACAATGATTCTTTGAAATCTTTATAGATTCAATTATGCCTTTTATTTCTATGTTGTTTTTTAATAATTTGTTTTCAATTTTACTTTCTTCGCTTCCAACTTTATACATTATGAAAAATCCAATAATCCATAAAATAAAAACAAGTAATGTGATTTTGGGATATTTCATTTTTCATGTATTTTTCTGCGGTTCGAGAAACTGACGGCTAACGTTCCGGCGCTTGGCGAGGTTGCGAACTTCGGAACAGATTATTTTCTATCAAATATAAAATTTCTTGCGAAATGTAAACGTGAATTTACTACAAAATTCGCAATCTTGCCAAACGCCTGTTAGCGGCAGTAATTTTGATTATTTATTTAAAAGAAGTTGAAATTCGGCCAATTAGATTTTCGACTAACTTTTTATTTTTTTCCTGATAAATTATTCTCAGATGGAATTGAATACCATTTTTAATAATCGATTTATTGTAAAATATTCCGTTTTCATTTTTTCCGCTTATTACATACCAAGTATTTTTCTTTGCCTTGTATGTTACATTTTTTTCGTTTTTTAAATCACTTTTATAGCTTTCGTTTAATTCTTTTATTGTTCCATTTCCAAATGATTCTATACTTAATTGAATATCATCATCGATAGTATTATTAAACCATTGTAATGTTCCACCAGCAACTAGAATTCCTTTTGAAAAATATTCAGGTAATTCAATTGTAATTCCATATTCGGAATCAAAAGTTTTCCATTTAGTTTGTCCATTTACACAATTTAAACAGAATATTAATAAAACGAAAAGTATGTTTTTCATGTACAGTTTTTTGATTATTGCCGCTAACGTTCCGCGGCTTGGCGCAGTGGCGGGTTGTTTATTTGTTTATTGTAAAGATATTAAAATTTCTATTTGGCACATTTCCGACTTAGAAAAATAAACCAGCCATTGCGCTAAACCGCTGTTACCACTTCGGTTTTGTACTAACTTGAGTACACAAAGTAACAATAAACTTTTCCAGTTTCTGCCTTTCGTTTTTCTCGATATAAATTTCAATTACGTTTTAGAAAGTCAAACCTCAATCTTTTCTATTTTTAAGAAGCAGCTGAATACCTAACAATATTAAATTCAGAGCTAACAAAATATGCGGTGTATATGTTGGCCATGCTTCTGTAAAGCTTATCAAGAATAGCATATATTCTGCTAATGCGAAAGAAATAGCAATTATGAATGTTATAACCAAACTTACAACCATTCTTCTTTTTGATGAAATCTGGATTGATTTCCACATTATCAAAATCCCAACTATCATCGGAATTATTCCATATAAGTAAAATTCTAAATCATACATTTATAAAAGTATTGTTTTGTTAAATTCTTGAATTCTTCTATTCTGCTAAATTTCCAATTAAAATTGAGTGCCGAAAAACTGAGTGGTAACGTTCCGGCGCTTGGCGAGGTTGCGAAGTTCGGAACCGATTATTTTCTATCAAAGATAAAATTTCTTGCGAAATGTAATCGTGAATTTACTACAAAATTCGCAATCTTGCCAAACGCCTGTTAGCCGTTCGGTTTTATTCATCAATATCTTCAAATATTAATAAGTTTTCTTTTTTGTCAATTTCTATTTTCCGCCAAGTTGGAGCGTAACCTTCTCCGTTAGGTTCAAAAAGTTCTCTTATAAACTGGTTTTCTGTTTCGTAGTTTTTAATTCTTTTTGGACCGTTATAATAATCTTTTCTATTGTCAAAATATGATTCTGTTTGTTTGTCCTGATTAAAGTTTTTTGATGTTTTGATTTCGTTAATTATTCTCGCTTTATCTTTTTCTGAAATTTTTAATGTAAAAGTGTGATAATAATCTCCAATTGATGACATTGATTTATTTTCATTCAGTTCAAATTCATCATTAAGTTTTATGTTCTGTTCGGCTAAAAGTTCAGTTGCATTTTTCTTAGAAAAAAGTTCATCTTCAAAAATTCCAGATAGAACATATAATCCAATAATAACACCAACAATAATTGACAAATATTTTCCAAATTTCGGATATCCAAGTTTTTTTGGAAGCCAAAAGCATAACCAAATTAAACCAATTATTATTGCTAAAATTAATAAAAAACCAATTATGTAAACTTCCATTTTTTTCTTCTAAATTTCGTGTTTTTTGCGTTCCGCCAAACTGACGGCTAACTTCTTTATACTCGCTTGTTCGGGACAGGTATGCTGTCAATTTGGCGAGATAGTCGCAGGTTTTTTGCTTTTTGTTATGTTTATATTAATTTAATCAAATATAATAATTTTATGTTGTTAAAACTACCTCGTATTTAGTTTAAGTTAATACTACTTAATGTCTCAATATTATTAAGTTTTGTTATTTGATTAACCTCAAAATATTCTAAATAGGTTACATTTCAATCTAAAAAAACACCAAAATCACCGAAAAATATCGATATAAAAAAAGTTGAGCATTCGGTTTTGCTCAACTTTTTGCTCAAACATTTAATAAGAAACCCTTGTAAATACTGTGTTTTACAAG